>JABDGE010000051.1 GCA_013286235.1 Bacteroidota bacterium | reverse complement strand
CATAGCATTAACCTCGCATTAGGCGCTCATAATCGGTGAAAACCGACAAAAAACATAGCATTAACCTCGCATTAAACTATCATAAAACAAGCATTCCGTGGGCCTCGGCAGGTATTAAAATTAATTATAAATTGCTGAATATCAACAATTTTAGCTAATATCCGAACAACTCCAATGACCGGCATTTACCCCCTATACAATTTTTTTAGAACAAAAAAAGCGAATCCGGCCGTGATCATGTTGCCGCCGCGTGCTCGTCGTGTGCCGTAGCCTTATTCGACCCCTCCTCATGCGTGACTATCCGCGCTGGGAAAAAGAGGTGGGCTACCCCTGACAGGGACAAGGCATTTCTGCGCTGTGCTCCGTATGCAGGGCCGCCGCGCCGTTAATTTTTTACAGGTAATAGCTCATCGTGCCCGCCATTGCCATTAAAACTTTCGATTTCTATGAATTGTGTAAGCTAACATTGTTGACGCGTCACTCGTTTCCGGAGCTTCACTAATTTGTGACACTTCAAAACTCCCCCTCAAAAAAAGTCAGTTGATTAAAATCGGCATTTGCCGAAACGCTTGCAATGTTTCCGCCGTCAAGGCTAAACGAGCTGGTAACCCAATTTTCCGCCGACCCAATCATCCTATTTTGAATGCTGTGCTCGCCATCCAGTGCCGGAATATACTTCAGGTCTTCGTCGAGCCCCTTTCCGGTAGCTTTCGTCAGGGCTTCCTTTCGGGTCCAAAGCCTGAAAAATCGACTAACGGAATCGGTTTCGGCAATAAAACTTGCCTCCTCCGGGCTAAAATATTCCGCCATAATATCGTGAAAGTCGAAATCCAGGTTTATTTGTTCGGTATCAATTCCGACTGCTGATGGCGAGACGGCGAGCACGATCCTGTCGCCGGAATGTGAAATATTGTAAAAGAGTGGCGCATTTTTAATAAAAGGCTTTTTATTGTCGCCTGGTTCAAATTCAATTGCTTCAGGTGAGACGTTCAAATACTTTCCCAGGATCCGCCGGGTGGCGCCGCGGGCAATGATGAACCTGTTTTTGTCGTGAAGGTGGAGATAACGGCCCGCGCGTTTGATTTCCTCGCTGTTAAGAATTGCGGCAAAACCCTCCAAATGGGTTGCGTTGGAATTAATCCCTATCTTAAAGATATGGGTATCGCTATCCGGGATGAAGTTGCATTGGCTGGACGAAATCCATTGAACATCGCCCAGGAATTTGTTGGTTATTTTAATGAGCGTCATTTCACTTTCCCTGGACCTGGATAAACAAAAATTGGCCTAAGCCTGAAGTACCAGCGATCAGCCCGGGAATCGCGTTTAAAAATATCGCTTTATAATAAATCGACTTTAGCCTCTGTGTTCTCCGCGCTGGCCGCCGTGTTCTCCGTGGTTAACTTCGCCATCGTTCTTAAACACACACACTTAAGCTACCAGCAATTCTAAAAACAATTTCCTTGATCGATCAGCCCTTCAAAATAGATTCATCCAAACATTTCTGTAAAATGCTTGCAAACACCTTGTCATTCGGCGCTTTGAATATGGTGTTATGTTCTCCCGGAATTTTGTGGATGTTTACGCCATTCAATGCGTACGGTTTCCAGCCGAGGTACTCAAAATCATCCATGTAAAAAGTGCGGTTCTCAGCTCTGAATACCTCAACAGTGACATTATAGGGTTTTAACTGGTAATGTTTTTCTGCATATTCATTCATCACATCCACTTTATTGGAGTATCCGAAGATGCCGGTGCGGCTTTGATCTTTCCCATATTTCAGATTCCAGTAAAACCGGATGATCCTGCGTTTAATGTTCACCCCGCGTTCCATTATCTGGTATTTTACTCCATTGCTGAAGGTAAAGGTATACAACAGCCTTTTAATAAAGAAACGCGCTCTTTTGTAAAGTTTAACCAGTGGGGTGTCAAAGTGCGGCGAACGATAAGCATAAGTGTCAAACATGGCAAGCATTTTCACTTCTTTACCCATCGCCTCCAATTGCCTCGCCATTTCGAATGCGATGATCCCACCAAAAGAATATCCGGCGAGGGCATAAGGTCCGCTTGGGTTTTGTTCAAGAATGCTTTGGATGTAGTGGGCCGCAATAGCCTCTATATTGTCTAACGGTTCGTCAATCCCATTAAGCCCTTTTGCCTGCAGCCCGTAAACAGGCTGTTCTACAGACATATTCATCGCAAGGGTGTTAAATAACAATACATTCAGCCCGGCGCCGTGAACCATGTACAGCGGCATTTTGCTGCCCTTTGGTTTTATGGGTACAAGCGAGTCCCAGGTGATTGATTTGCCGGGCTCAAAGGTCTGCGCAAGCTTTTCAACAGTTGGCGCATCAAATAATGTAGCCAGGGGCAGCCTTTTGCCCGTCTCTTTTTCAATACGACCCATCACCTTAACGGCAATCAGCGAGTGTCCGCCCAATTCAAAAAAATTGTCGTGCACGCCGATTTTTTTCACGCCCAGGTATTCTATCCAAATGTTTGTAAGCAGCTTTTCAATGTCGGTTCTTGGCGCAACGTAGATATTGGTATCAACCGGGGCAGCGATACCATGTTTTCCCAGTGTCTTGCGATCCACCTTTCCATTTGGTGTCAGGGGCATTTCCGCAATTAAGATCAAATTGTCCGGAACCATGTAATCAGGCACCGATTTTTTTAAGCTGTCCTTCCAGCGTTGAATTAAGAATGCTGATTTGGAAGCATCAACGTCCGGATAAATTACAACAAATGCAACTAATTTATCCACACCGTTTTGGTCGGGCCGCGCTATAACCACGGCCTCTTTTATTTCTTTTTCTCTTGATAGCTGGAACTCGATCTCCCCGGTTTCAATTCTGTAGCCTCTTATCTTTACCTGCGAATCGATGCGGCCAAGGCATTCAATTTCGCCGTTCGGCAGGAATTTGCCCAGGTCGCCGGTCCGGTACATTTTTGCGCCGGGCACGCCCGAAAACCGGTCATCTACGAATTTTTCCGCGGTGAGCTCGGGCCTGTTTAAATAACCTTGCGCAACGCCGTCGCCGCCAATATATATTTCACCGGCTACACCTGGCATTAATGGGTTGGCAAATTTGTCTAAAATGTAAACCGACGTATTGTTGACCGGCCTGCCTACAGTTATTACTTTGTCATCGGCTTTTAATTGTTTAATGGTCGACCATACCGTAGTTTCAGTGGGACCATAAACATTCCACAGGGACGATGCGCGGGTTAATAGTTTTTGCGCCAGCTCCTGCGGCAATGCCTCGCCGCCGCAAATCACTTTAAGGGGTGTTGTTTCATCCCAGCCGGCTTCCAGCATTATCCTCCAGGTATATGGAGTAGCTTGTATTACCGTGATCTTATTTCCTTTGACAATATCGAGCAAGGCCCGGCCATCTTTAGCTGTCGCCGTGTCCGCCAAAACTATTTCAGCGCCGGCAAGCAGGGGGAGAAACAGCTCCAGCCCGGCAATATCAAAGCTGATGGTGGTCACTGCGAGTAATTTGTCCGCGGCGGTGATGCCCGGTGCATGCTGCATGCTCACCAGGAAGTTAACCAAATTGTAGTGCGCAATTTGGACGCCTTTAGGGTTTCCGGTTGAACCTGAAGTGTAAAGAATATAAACCAGGTCTGTTCCTTTTACATTGGCGCCGGGATCGGTTTTGTCATATTGATCAAGTGCCGGCCATTCATTTTCAACGATCAGCTCTTTTGCGTTTGACTCATAATAGCCTTTGTATTTCTCGGAGGTAAGCAATACCAAAGCCTGGGAATCATCCAGCATATAATTGATCCTGTTTAGCGGAAATTGCGGGTCGAGCGGCACATAAACGCCTCCGGATTTCATAATTCCCAATAATGCAACAAGCACATCGATCGAACGGTCGAGCGCAAACGCGACACGATCGCCTGGTTTTACCCCGTTCGCAATCAGGAGCCGGGCTAATTGATTGGCCCGCTCGTTTAGTTGTTTATATGAAATCTTTTGGTCACCAAAAGATACTGCTGTTTTTTCTGGAATTTTTTCGGCTTGATCGGATAGTAATTGATGTAAAGGTGTATGCATTGGATAGGGGTATTTCGTATTATTCCAGGCATTTAACTGCGTAGCTAGTTCTTCGGCATTTAAGTTGGGTATGTTTTTTATTAATATTTCTGGTTCCTTAACTAATTCCTGTAACAGGTACACAAATCCATCCATCATCCGCTTAATAGTTCCGGCCTTAAACAACTGGGTGTTGTAAGACCATTCCAATACGGGGGATTCATCGTGCCCGGCTATGTTTAAAAATAATTCAAAATTCTCATATTCCCGGGGATTGCTTGCCAACGTATGCCTCAGTCCATAAAATTCAACATCGTTGTCAAGCCCCATGTCAATATTAAACATCACCGGAACCAAGGGTATCCTCGAGGGGTCCCTGGCGATATTCAACTTTTTAAGCAAGCTGCCAAACGTATACAACTGGTGGTCGTAAGCATCCAGTACATCGGTTTTTCGTTGCTTCAGATAGCTTTTGAAAGAAATGTCCCCATTAGGGAAACTCCTTAGAGCCAGCAAATTCACGCAATGGCCCACTAAACCGAAGTTGCCTGTAGCGGATTGCCCGGCCGCAGGCAAGCCTACAATTATTTCATCCTGTCCTGTTAACTGGTATAAAAATACTTCGAAAGCTGCTAATAAGGTAGTAACAAAACTGTTACCGGTGTTTTTCCCCATTGTTTTGACGGCTTTCGCCAGGTCGCTGCCCATCACAAAATCTTCCCGGCTGCTTTTGTAAGTTCGTGTAGCCGGGCGGGGGAAATCAATGGGGAGGTTTAACAGGTGTTCGCTGCCCTTGAAAGTATTCAGCCAATATTCTTCGGTTTCTTTATAACCCGGGGTTTTGGCCAGTTTTGATTGTGAAACAGCGTAATCACTAAAAAGGGGAGCTTTGGGCAAGCTGATGTATTCATCTTTTGCGTAAGCCGAGTACAGTTTGCTCAAGTCCTGCATCATGATACCGATTGACCACCCGTCGCAAACAATATGATGCACCACAAATGTTAAATGATGTTCGTTACTGTTTAATTTAAAAAGCGATACTTTAAAAAGCGGGCCTTTTACCAGGTCGAAGGGGGTTAAAACGTCTTTTTTATAATAGGCTCTTGTAAACGCACCCTGCTGTTCAGGTGAGCGCGGGGATATATCCTGGTAATCAAAAGCAAGTTTTGCGGTCTTGTATATGCACAGGCTGGTTCCGTCGGCACTGAATGTCATCCGGAGCGCCTGGTGCATGTTCACCACATCCTGCAAGGCATTTTGCATTGCCTGCAGGTTGAGGGGCCCTGTTAAAATAAGGGAAAAGCATTCATTAAAAGCACAACTGGCAGCTGAATCGCCAATTATACATGATGCCCAAATCTCGGTTTGCGACTCGGTAGCCGGTGCAACCAATTCAATTTCAGGTCCTTCAAACGGATCAAATTCAATAGGGGTAATTTCGTAAACAGGAGCGCGGCTATCGCCACCGACCTTTAAAGGCGCGGGCGACAAATACGGCTCAACTCCTGCGAAAGGATCAAATTCAACAGGCTCAATGTCAATTACCAGGTTGCTTGTTTCCAAAATTAATGCGTGTTTAGTTTTACCTGTAAATATTTACCGGGGTTATTCGCGTCAACAATAAACCATCCCGGGTTTCCGTCTTTGTCGCGTCCCAATCTTGCGCCTCGGAATGGTACTTCCATCAGCGGGTTGTATTCTTCGTTAGCTGGTTCAGTTTGTTTTTTTGATGGGAGGAAGCCGACTTCAATTAATTCATAAACGCTTTCCCTGAATTTGCCTATTATTTTATCTACATCCTCTTTGGTATGCGATTCAGTTAAAAAGCAAGGGAAAAGGTCCCAAATGTGAATGCCTTTTTCGCGCATAAGGGTAAAAAGCAATTCGCCATAGGCTAACTCTTCCTTAAACTTAATCTTCCACAAGGATCCGAATGATGGCGCATAAAACGGAAGGCCCTCTTTTTCGCAGGTTGCGTTGAGCTCGGCAGCCAGGTATTTGGTAAGCGAATTCAAGCCCTGCTGCAAGGCGGGGCCTTTGGCTTTCATATATTCCAGCGAGGCTTTTCCTGCAGCCAATGCCAATGGATGACGAACAAATGTCCCTGCGAAATAAGTTACGCCGGCCTCGGGTTGCGAGTCGTCGCCATATTGCCAGAAACCCCCGTCAAGGGCATCCATATATTTTGCGATACCCGCGATCGCACCGATAGGCATGCCGCCTCCAATTACTTTTCCATAAGTGCCCAGGTCGGCCTTTACGCCGAACATGGCCTGTGCGCCGCCAGGATGCATTCTGAAGCCGCTGATCACTTCGTCAAAGATCAAACAGGTGTCTGAATCCCGGGTGATCTCCCTCACTTTTTTCAGGAATTCAACGGGTTGAAAATCCGGCCGGCGGCTTTGCACCGGTTCTACCAGTACCGCGGCAAGTTCATGCGCCCTTTCCAGTATGATATTTAACGACTCATCGGTGCCATAATCCAATATCAGCATGTTCTGTACCACCTCGGGCATTATGCCCGGTGCAGCCGGAATGGTTTTTAATTTCTTTGTGCCCCGCACAATTACCTCATCATTGATGCCATGGTAGGAACCGCTGAATGCAACGATCAATGTGCGGCCCGTTACCGTACGGGCAATCCGCATGGCGCCCAAAACAGCTTCAGAACCGGTGTTGCATACGGCCGCCCTGTCGAAAGAGGTAAGTTCAGCGATCATCCTGCACACATCGCCGGCAAGTTCGTGTTGAGGGCCAATTTCATAGCCATTTTCAACCTGCTGCAAAACCGCTTTTTTTAATAGGTCAACCTGGTACCCCAGGAAGTTGGAACCGAAACCGTTTAGCGCATCGATATATTCGTTGCCATCGATGTCCCAAACACGGCTGCCTTTAGAGCGATTTACGACAAGGGGATAAACTATTTCTTTTGTTAATGGCCTGAAACCGCTTACTACACGGGGGTCGGCCATATACGAGCGGTGTTTTTGTGTATAGGCCTTGCTCGAGGCGGTCTTTTTGTTGTACCGCGCGGTTAGATCTGCTAAAAATGCCTGTTGTTTTGCTGATAAGCCTTGTACCTGCTTCTCAATACGGGCGGTTGCGCCAAATGGTTTTTTTACTTCAATTTGTTCTTCAGGGGTCAGGTCGAAGCTTAAACCTTGTTTTATCGGCTCCGGTGGTTGCGGAACTACAGGAACAGCTTGCGGGGCGCCGTTATTCTGTAAAGCCGCCAGCTGACCGGCAAGCATTTGTATTTGTTGCGCGATCAGATCCAAAGCCGGGTTAGCCGCAGGGGAAGGAGCCGGAACAGCCGGGCTTTGATAAACGTGACCGTTATGTGCCGGTTGCTGTTGTGGCTTTGCTGCAATAACCTGTGGTTGAAAAGCCTCTTGCGGCAAATTGGCATCCAGGTACGCGGCCAGCAATTGAATGGTATTATATTCCTCGAACAACTTCCGGAAGGTAATTGGTACCTGGAACTCCTTTTTGAGGTTGGTGGCTATCTGCGTAAGCAAAAGTGAATCAAACCCGATCTCTAAAAAGTTAACATCGGCCGCAGCCGGGTCAATCTCGATGCCTGATGCGTCCTCGAATAATTCCCGTAATTTGTTCGTTAGTACTTCTTGTCTCATTTGTGTATTTTCTAAAATTGTGTTATCGGGCTCCGTCAGGGGTTGTATTTCGTTAGTATCGTTTATCGAACTTTGCGAAATGGGAGCTTCCAACCAGTATCGTTTTCTATCAAATGCGTAGACCGGCAAGGTCAGTTTTATTCTTTGTTGGCCATCGTAAAAAGCTTTCCAATCAAGCGCAATACCGTTAAGCCACAACTGGCCTAATGCCCTTAATACGGAATAATACTCCGTGGTTGTTTCATTTTTTTCAAATCCTGTTATTATCGGTGTTGCTTTATTACTAACCTGCTGCCTCGATAAGGTAGCCAGTACCGTTCCCGGGCCAACTTCAAGCAGTATACGCCCCTCGCTTTCCTGCAAGGTGTCCACAGCGTCGGCAAACCGGACGGTTTTGCGCAAATGCCGGGCCCAGTAGGAGGGATCAACCGCTTCAGCCTCAGTCATCCATTGTCCGGTTACCGTTGATACAAGAGGTTTTATGAGCGGATGCAGCGTCACGGATCTTACGGCGTCTTCAAAAGGTTTGACGATGTCATCCATCATAGCCGAGTGAAATGCATGGCTGGTATGCAGTAAGCGTCCGGGGATTTCCATCTCCTCCAGTTTGGCTGCGAAACTTTCAACCAACTTGTCAGGCCCGGCAACAACGCACAGTTTATTACTGTTAATTGCTGCGATCGACAGGCCCTCCGGCAGGAACATTTTTAATTGGTTTGCATCTGTTCTCACGGAAAGCATGCTTCCTTTCTCCACTTCGCTCACCATTTTTGCGCGTGTTGATATCAGCAGCAATGCGTCTTTAAGGCTAAATACCCCGGCAAAATGCGCGGCGACAAATTCGCCGATGCTATGCCCGGTAAATATGGTTGGTTGCACACCCCAGCTCATCCACAATTTAGCCATTGCGTACTCCATGATGAATATGGCGGGCTGGGTGTAAAAAGTGTTTTTTATTTTTTGTGCCGATGTTTCATCAACTTCAGCCGGATAAATTATTTCGAAAATATCAGCCTGCGGCGTATCTTTCAGCAAATCGATACATTCGTCAACGGCAGCTTTGAACGCCGGTTCAGCATCATACAATTCCCGGCCCATATTTACGTACTGTGAGCCCTGGCCCGGGAACATGAAGACTATTTCAGCGGCCTTTGCATTTAATTTTTTGATGGTCGACAATTCCGGCTTTTCGGCAGATAGCTTAGCGATAAGTTCTTCACGATTAGCCGCTATCACAAATTGGCGATGGCCAAGTTCTGCCCTCGTCGCGCTTAGGCTTGCTGCAATATCGGCCGCTTTGATATCGGGCTGCTTGGCCGCATAATCCGAAAGCTTTTTGCCGTAATTGCCCAGGCTGGTTGCCGTTTTGGCCGACCAGGTGACAAGTGATAAAGGCTTTGCTTCTCCTGAGGTTTGTGGCACACTTTCAAACTCTTCCACAACAACGTGGACGTTTGTGCCGCCAACCCCAAATGAACTTACGCCTGCGCGCCTTTTTTCTTTTGAGTCCCAGCTATTCAGCCCGGAATTGATATAAAACGGACTGTCGCCCAGGTTGATATGCGGATTAAGCTTATTATAATATAAAGTAGCTGGTATATGCTTATGGCGCATGGACAAAACTGTTTTGATCAAACCAGCTACGCCTGCGGCGGCCGTTAAATGGCCGAGATTGCTTTTAACAGAGCCAATGGCACAATAGTGTTTTTGTTCCTGTTCGCCAAAGGCCAGCATCAGGCCTTCTATTTCAATCGGGTCGCCTAATGGTGTGGCAGTGCCGTGGGCCTCAATATAACCGATCGAAGACGCGTCAACACCTGCATCGTTTATTGCCATTGCAATAGCGCCCGCCTGGCCTTCTGCGCTTGGGCCGCCAAAACTGGCTTTATCGGCCCCGTCATTATTTACCCCTATGCCTTTTATTACGGCATGGATGGTATCACCATCGCGTTTGGCATCTTCCAATCCTTTCAAAAGTACGATGCCTGCTCCATCACTGAAAACAGTGCCGCTGGCGTCGGCATCGAATGGCCGGCAATGGCCGTCGCGGCTCATGATCGACCCTTCTTCATAAAAATACCCGCTTTTTAGCGGTGAAGTAATCGAGGCTGCACCGGCAATAGCCACATCGCATTGTCCCTCCCGGATGCTGTTAACCGCTTGCGCTATAGCCAGCATCGACGTTGAACAGGCCGAATAAACCGCTACAGCCGGGCCTTTCAGGTTAAACTGGTAAGCAGTCCGTGTCGCTATGTAGTCTTTTTCGTTTAGAAGCCTTACGTTGAATTGACCTGTCTTTTCCACGAGGTCGGGATGCGCTAACACGTTATTGGTATAATAAGTATTGTAACCGCAGCCGGCAAATACGCCAACGGAGCCACTGTATTTTTGCGGCAGGTAACCGCTGCTCTCCAAAACTTCCCAGGCGAGCTCGAGGAACACCCGCTGCTGCGGATCCATTAATGTGGCGCTGCGGGGATTAAACCCAAAGAACTCTGCATCAAACTCGTCCGCATGGTCCACCAGGCCCCTTGCTTTAACATACCAAGGATCGTTTTTTACCGAAGAAGGGATGGAAGGATCGAGCTCATCGGTGCTAAAGAAGCTAATGGCTTCACGCCCTTCTGCCAGCAGTTCCCAAAACTCTTCAATATTTTTTGCGCCCGGAAAACGGCCAGCCATTCCAATGATAGCGATGTCGCGGTTCCCGGTGTTATGTCCATTTTTCTTGCTTTGCGCAACGATTGTTTTTTTAGAAGCGCCGCTCAGCCATGCTGCTATGCCCGCGATTGTCGGAAATTGGTATAATTTGGTAATAGCGACCTCGTAAGCAAACTGTTGCTTTAAAGCAGCCACAGCTTTCAGCGCGAGCAGCGAATTGCCGCCCAGGTCAAAGAAGTTATCGTCCGCTCCGATAGTGTCAAGCAGCAGCAGACCCATCCATACCTTCGTGATATTTTTCTCCAAACCGCCGGCGGGAGCCTTGTACAGTACATTAAGCTGTGGCCTCTTATAGTCGGGCTTTGGCAGGTTTTTTCGGTCGACTTTGCCACTACTGGTTTTCGGGAGTTCATCCAGCCATACGTAGGCCGAGGGATGCATAAAGTCGGGTAGCCGTTGTTCTACGCTTTTGCGTACATGATCGGTAGCCTGATCTCCTTTTGCCGACACCATATAAGCAACCAGCCGTTTCTGGCCGGGCACATCTTCGCGGGCAACTACTATAGCCTGTTGAATGTCGTCCAATTGATTAATTAACACCTCTATTTCGCCTAATTCAACACGGTTTCCGCGAATTTTCACCTGGGTATCCCTCCGCCCGAGGTACTCGATATTGCCATCGGAAAGGAAGCGGGCGAGGTCACCGGTCCGGTAAATGCGGATGTTAGTATCTTCGTTTTCTTTCCAGTCGATAAATTTTTCGGCGGTCATGCCCGGGTTGTTCAAATATCCGTCGGCCAGGCAAAGCCCGGCGGCACAAAGTTCCCCTGTTTCGCCATAAGGGACTTTTTTCAGTTCTTCATCAAGTATGAGTATTTCCGTCTCGTCAATCGCGATGCCAATTGTTGGCAGTGCGGGCCAGTTCGCCGGATCGCCGTCGAGTTTTAATTGGGTTATTACATGGGTTTCCGTCGGGCCGTATTGGTTGTACAAAACGCAGCCTGGCAACGCGGTGAAAAACCGTACAACCTGTGGGGTTACCTTCAGCTGTTCACCGGCAGTCATCACCTCTTTCAAACAAACCGGGAAATGCTTTTCAGCATCGGCGGCCTCGGTCAGGTACTGCAATACCACGAAGGGCAGGAATATCCTGTTGATCTTATTTTCTTCAATATAATTGAGTAGGCGTGGGGGATCCACCCGCAAGGTTTCATCAACCAACACCAGCGTTCCGCCTGTGGTCAGCGTCGCAAATATCTCCTGGAACGAAACATCGAATGTCAACGGGGCAAACTGCAGGGTGTTAAAGCCGGTTGTCGACGCAGAGTGTTTTTGCTGCCATTTTAATAAGTTGACAAGCGCCGCGTGTCCCATGGAAACGCCTTTTGGCGTACCGGTCGATCCCGAAGTGTATAAAACGTAGGCTGCTGACTGGCTGTCCGGTATTGGCTCCACGGCTCCATATTCTTCGTCCGAAGCTAAAACATTTAATCCTATCGATTCAAAAAAATCTTTTTGGCGGGATAAGGAAAGACAAAGATCAACGCGCGAATCCGACACGATTTGTATTAAACGTTCTTTCGGGTATTCCGGGTCAAGCGGCATATAGGCTTTGCCCGATTTTAAAATAGCCAGCACACTGATGATGGTTTCAATACAACGGTGCGTGCTTACGCCGGCAACCACAGACGCTGGAGATTGAGCATAAATGGCGGCAGCCAGCAGATCGGCTTTTTGCCCCAGTTCTTCATAAGTTAAGTGCTTGTCACCAAAAATAACGGCCCGCTGATTAGGTGTTTTGCTCCTTTGATCCTCAAAAAGATGATGAACAAGCAGCTTACTGCTCGCGGTGGTGGCGTCTTTACCGTTATGTGTTCCCATTGACCAATCCTGGTTAAATCAATCGTTATTCTGATAAACAGGGGTTTCGATTAAAGAATAATTGGTTTCTTTATACGAAGATTGTGTTAATTGGTTGTAGGATAAACAAAAACAACTTGTCGTCGTTATCCCACTTCAACGGCTCACAATCTGGATCAGCTATATTGTCATCTCCGTTAATTTGTCTTCAATTCGTGAAATTCGTGTTAATCAATTCGTGAAATTCGTGTCAATCAATATCTTTGGCCAGGATGATGCGGAAATTTTTGTCACTTTTCATTATAGCGCTTGCTGCTCAGCTACCCGCGAAAGCGGGCTTTGTGTTTGATAATAATTGTGTGGAGGCCTATAAAGCGATATTGGATCTAAGAATTACGGATGCCAACACCTTAATTCAAAAAGAAAAGCAGCAAAACCCGCAAAATGGAATAATTATATTGCTTGAAAACTACATCGATTATTATTCATTGACTGCTTCTGACAACAGACAAGACTATGATCGGTTGATTGATAACCGTTCTGCACGAATATCGGAACTGGAGAAATCCGACAATAATTCTCCATTTTACTTATATTCCCAGGGGCAGGTTTATCTTCAATGGTCGTTTTTGAAGTTGCAATTCGGCGATTTTGTTTCGTCGGCTTTTGATGCTAAGAAAGCGAAAGGGCTATTGAGCGATAACGAGGAAAAGTACCCCAATTTTGTGCCGGACCAAATCAGTATGGCGCTGATAAACGTGATTTTCGGTTCAATTCCCGCAAGTCTTAAAGGAATTACCCGCTTTATGGGGATGACCGGAAACGCGCAGGCGGGTGTAAAAAAACTGGAAGATATTCATGATCAGCTTCGAAGATCAAAACTTGGATTTTATAATAGCGAGGTGATTTTTTATATCTGCACCACGGATATTAACGCTTTACATAATCTTAAGGACTACTCGAAGTTAATTTCCTATTTGTCGGAAATGGACGAAAGTAGTTTGTTAAGAGCTTATCTTCAGGGATATATAGCCTGGAAGACCGCTCATAACGATGATGAGATTTCGTACCTCGAAGCCGCGCCGAAGTCAGCCGCATATATTACAGCGCCTTCTCTGGACTATATGCTGGGTTGTGCCCGGCTTAACCGCCTAAGTAACGACCCGCCGCAGCTCCTATTTGATTACGTTAAAGAGTCCCGCAACGCCAAATATATCAAGGACGCTTACCTGAAGATAGCCGATTACTACTTTTTACAGAACGATCCCGGCAAATACGAGTATTATCTGAAAATGGTAAAAACGCACGGTAATACCGCCGACGAAAAAGATCAGCAAGCGCTTTGGGAAGCTAATGATGCCAAGCCCGATGCCGACCTGCTAAAAGCCCGGTTTTTTTTTGACGGGGGTTATTACGCTAAGGCCCTGGCCCAATTGAGCGGTAAAAGCGAAGCAAGCTTTACTTTGTTACGGGACAAGATAGAATACAACTATTACCTTGGGCGTATTTATGACAGGACAGGAAAATACAACGACGCAATTGAAAACTACCAGCGGGCTATAACTTTGGGCAGAGGCACAAAATACTATTTCGCTGCAAATGCAGCCATTAGTATTGGGCAGATATTTGAAGATAAAAAGGATTACAAGAGGGCAGGCGAATATTATAACCAGGCACTGGACATGACCGGCCACCAGTACCAAACAGATGTAGATAACCAGGCCAAAGCAGGGTTAAAAAGAATTGGGCAATAAATTCTGAATTAATTTGGTTCCCGTGTATAGCGGATATTATTCTTTATCGACTGCAGGTGATGTTTGTTCACCGTTCGCTTTAACGTTTCAAAATCAAAACCCTTGTTGGTCCCGCAGTCCAGCAGGTTGAAATATACTGAAGGTTTGTAGCCTTCAAAGTATTCGGTGAGTATGCTGCTCCAAATAAGCTGGCAATTGCCTTTTGTTCTGGTCACAATCTCGTAAAGTCCGTCCTTAAAATCAATATGCCTTACATAGGCCGATTCAAGCTCTCCCTGCGGATAAAAGATCAGCAGGTTGCCCGGCTCGTCCAATAAGGATGCGGCATAGGTTAATGATTCATCAACCGACTTTTTCCCCGGGTCAACCGAAAAACTGCCCGCGTACTTCAGCCACCACTTTTTCTCCATCTGCTTTTTTACCGACATGGAGTACAAGCCTTTCAGTTTTTGTTTTTTGTTGATGTAGCTGAAACACAGGTAATAGGCAAAAAAGCCATCAAAAAAACCAAAGTGATTGGTCATCAGGATGTAGGAATGCCCCGGTTTGATATCGATATCATTAATGATCATTTTATTGAACCTTTTCCTGGAAAACCAGAGGACGGGCCAAATCAAAAACCGGTATAACCGAAACGGAATAGGCCTCGCTTTAATGATCATCTTAGTAAATTGCTCAATTTATTAACAAAATCTTGTTTTATCATTTCGTGGCCTTCATCCAGGATAACAACTTTGGCATTTTTTAACTTTGGAATAAGTCTGTCACCAATACGCGGCGGAAACGACTTATCCCGTTTGCCAAATATAAATATGCTCCGGATATTATTTTCTTCAATTGCGTTTATGAGCCTTGTTTCATCGGTTTCCAGGAAACGCAGATAGGTGAAGCAGGCGTAAAAGTTAAACCGGAGGTCCGCCGTACCAATCTCATTGAACAGGATATTGTATTCGTCCTGGTTAATAATGCGTAGCTTTTTAAAAAGCTTCAACATATTAAGCAGCATATTTTCACTCAACGCCATCTTTTCCAATAGCTTATTGCCTGTTTTTCTTTTACTGAAAAAGCGGATCAAATTGCCCGGTTCCAGCGATGAGGGAGCAATAACGATAAATTCCTCTACTTTTTCGGGCATTTCCTCAACCACGATCGTAGCGTAATGCGTCCCCATTGAATAACCAATTACCGAAAAGCGGCCAATACCCTCATGTTTGCAGAAATCCGTAATCAGTGTTGCAAGCGCAGATTTACTGATGCCTTGTTTTACGGTTGGCAGGCTTTGGTCTTTTAGCTTCGTCTCTTTATGAAAAAAAAGGTCTAACCCATAAAAAGTATATGTTGAACCCAAAGACACCTCGAGCAGCCGGAATTGTTTACCATGCATCCCGTAACCATGAAAACACAACATGCTTTTCGCGCCTTCGCCGAATTTGTAATAGTGCAGTTTTATGAAGTCATTTTCAAAGTAATGGTCAGTCATCATGTGTCAAATGTCGGCATCTATTAAAGCGATCGCCCAGGCATAATCCCCATCGTGCGAGATGGTTAAACTTATTTTGTAATTTTTAGGATGATCATGTAGGATAACTTCGGGCTCGCCGGCTGTTTTTTTCCGGATGATCTCAATTTTTTTCCAGCCTAAGGTCATGTCATCAACTTGCTTTAAGGCTTTGTAAACAGCTTCCTTGGCCGCCCAGGTCGACGCGTAACGCAGCAATGAATCGGCAAACTGCTCGCAATACTTTACTTCCCCGGCGGTGTAAACCTTTTTTATAAACAGATCGTTCAGGGAATTATTGAAATCGGGCACAAACACCAGGTCATTGCCGATGGTAAAGTGCTTCCCGGAAGCTAACTTATTAACCGATTGGTAAATTTCATTCTCCATCAACGCCAAGTCCCATAATATTGAAACCGCCATCCACGTAATGGATGTTTCCGGTCACTTTTTTTGACAGGTCCGAGAAATAGTAAAGAGCCGCATCGCCGACATCAGCCGCATCGATGTTTCCCAAAGGAGCAGTGAATTTTCCGATTTTCCGAAGCTTTCGCACACCGAATATTCCGCCGGACGAAGTGGTCATTACTAAACCGGCTGATAGCGCATTTACCCGCACACCCAGGTTCCTGAAATGGCTGGCAAGATAGATCATAATATTCTCCAAAGCCGCTTTATTAATGGCCATGCCCGCATATCCGGGAAATACCCGTTGCGAAGCATTATAGGTAAGGGTTAAAACGGATGCGTTGCTTGCGAAATAAGGCGCCGCCACGCGACAGATCCGGAGTAACGAGTATGCGCTGATATTAAAAGAATCGGCTAAGTCTTCAAAAGGAATGTCGAGGTAGGAGGGGGGCGGCTCATCGCTTCCCGGCAAGCTATAGCACATCACGCTTTGGGTGCCAAAAGCAACTGCGTGCAACACATAATCGATAAGCCCGGCTTTTTGACGAACAAGTAGAATGAAAGTGGTTATTTGTGCCTCGTCCCGGACATCAACTTCTGCGGTTAGGCTTTCGTCCATCCCGTTTTGCTGCATCAGGTATTTTACTTCATCTTTTGTATCGGCAACGTAGCTTAGCGCAACTTTGCAACCCGATTGATGAAGTTTTAAAGCAATTGCCCAGGCTATGGAATTTTCATTCCGCACGCCAAATAGTACAGCTACTTTGCTTGTATTATCTATCATGTTATATCCCTTGCCAGCATTAATGCGCTGTTGGTGCCGCCAAACCCATAATTTAAGCAGGCAATCCTGTTGATCTCTTTTTGAACCGCTTGCTGAGGTACAAGATGGCGATATTCAGCCAATGGCTTTTTTGGGCCGCTCCAGCTCCCGGCCTTTTGGAAATTTTCTAATTCCGGGCTGAGCGTAGTTGAATTTAAACACGGTGAAACCGTTTGTCGCTCCAGCATCAGCAACGCGGCGATAAATTCCACAGATCCTGCCCCCCCAAGCATATGCCCGAACTGTGATTTTGGGGCTGACAGATGATAGCCGGTTTCGCCCAATGTATGTACTACGCTTAATAATTCAACCGAATCTCCAACCGGAGTTGAAGTGCCGTGCATTTTAACAACATCGGGTTTGATGCCTTTATCGGCCAAGAGACCGTTCCACATGCGCAGTTGCCCGCCAAACGACGGGTAAAACATGTCGCCGTCACCGTCCGAATTGTTAAAATATTCCTCAATCACACCCAATATCTTTGCTCCACGGGCCTTGGCCATCTCGTATTCTTCCAGGGCAACAATACCTGCCCCGAAAGAGCACACAAATCCGTTACGCTGTGTATCGAATGGCCTTGAACTTTCTTCCGGACTAAAGCCTTTGCTCAGGATCATCATCCCGTCGAAACCGATAAATGTTTCCAGCGATGTGCTCTCCAGGCCCCCCGCGATTACCCTGTCCTGCATGCCATATTTGATCAACCGATAGGCATAACCAATATTGCCCAGGCCTGTCGCACAGGCCGATCCGATCGCTTCGCAAACACCTTTTGTCTTCAGCAGGCACGAGATGTTGGCTGCGTCGCGGTAAAACATAGTCCGGTCCACCGTATGCGACCCTGCCGCGCGGGATTTCGAGCCGTTAACAAAAAAATATTGCCAGGCTACCCTTAATATCACATTCCCCGCCCCGCCTGATCCTACTACTACGCCTGTTTGCTCCGATTCAGTCTCTTGCGCCGTCCAGCCGGCCATCTTTATGCTCTCTAATGCACCCAGCATGCCCCAAATACTGCCCATATCGGCGGTGGCAAGATTGATATCCGGTATACGCCCCAGCTTATCGATATAGGTTTCGGGATAGGCATCGGCGATAGGCGCCAGCACAGCTTCCAGGTCCATTTCATCCTCGGTGATAAAGCCGGATACAGAAGAGCGCATTTGCTTTTTATATTGAAGGGCCAGCGGCCACTCACGTACCAGGCTTTGGTTTGAAAATAGCTTGTCTCCAAATTCATCCACACCTTTACAGGTAGGGAAAGCCCCGCCCATACCCACCACGGCCACTTTTCGTCCCGGACTTTGCATAACTTAACTGTTTTCGCCCCTTTTTTTAACTGCTATGATCAAGTCAATAATATCTTTAACCTTCGAGCCCATCCGGTCGATATCGTCATCGTCAAATTCAATTCCGAATTTATGCTCCACCTTGGCTGCTATATTGATCAGCTCGGTTGATGGTGTGCTCAAATCTGTCAAAAAATCGGTTTCTTCCGTAACACCTTCTAACTTAGCAGGGTCGATTGTTCTCACTGTCCTTAAAACTTCCAACAAACCCTTAAGTATTTCTTGTCTTTCTTGTTCCATTATTCTGCTAACTTTTTAAACTGTTCAACCAGGATAGCGCGTCCTGTTATACCGGTTAATTCCGCCACTAATTTAAAATCTTTGCTAATATCATACTTTAATAAACGCTCATCGGTAAAATCCTTAAAATATTCATCGAGGTCGAGACCCTTTGGTGATTTATAGATCCGGCCGTCGCACACCATCTGGCGCCATTTGTAAAAAGTAATGTTACCTATGCTGATAAAGGTATCGCCTAACTCCAGGTAGTTATGAAAACTTACGCCCCCTATGCTAATAAAGGCAGGAATAAATTTATCTCTTAAATCATCCGGCAAACATTGATTCTTACGGCATTCCAAAAAAGTGGCGCACGAAACAACAGAAGCTTGTGCAAATGCTTCCACCTGGTCCACACCTCTGAAAATGTCGAAGTGGTCTTCCACATCTCTTTCTTTTGGCGAATAGCTGGCTATAACCCCTTTATTGGGCGAATGCCAGTGATACTTATCTACAAGCCGTTTCGTGGGCCCATGTACCAGCATCTGCCGCGGGTAAATATCGACCAGCGACCCGTGAGCTATAATTTCAGCAAACTCTTCCCTGTCGTCTGTCATAGTAAACCGCCGTTGATGTGAATGTTTGTGCCGTTTATGTACGACGCTTCGTCCGAAAGCAAAAATGCGACAGTAGCTGCAACGTCGTTTACGCTGCCAAATCGTTTTGCCGGTATCATGTTTAAATATTTTTCTTTGATGGCTTGCGGAATGGCCGCTGTCATTTCGGTTTCAATAAAACCCGGCGAAATGCTCAATACCCTGATGTTATGGGTTTCATTCAGTGCTGCGGCTTCCTGGGCCAGTGACCTGGAAAGGGCAGCTAATCCGGCTTTTGTTGCTGCATAAACGGACTGAAATGCGTTGCCGCTTTCACCAACTACCGAGCTCACATTAATGATAACTCCCCGGTTTAGCAGGCCAAATATCTTCATCGCCGTTTTACATATCAATATTGGCGCTCTTAGGTTTACCCTAAGCATGGTGTCTATTTCGCGTTCAGGCTGAAAATTCAATGGTTTATCAAACGTAACACCTGCATTGTTGACCACCGCATACAGGCTTTCGCCGTGTTCTTTTTTTAACAATTTGCAAAAATCGGATAATTGTTCATCATCGGCAAAATCAGCACATAGCAGATGGCTGCCGGGTATTGTTTCGGTAAAACTTTCTTTTTTTGTAGCGTGCAATATTAACTCGTAGTCTGGCGATAATCTTTTCGAAATGGCTAACCCCAATCCCTTACTGGCGCCGGTAATTAATATTTTTCTTCTCTCCATAGGGGATAATACCCGGTTATATTATTTGGCCGCAATATAACAAAATAACCGCTAACAAACCGCCGGGCCAATGAGGCTTTTTGCTTCCGCTATGTATGGCGGCTCCAATCCGGCGGGCTGAATGTTGTTTAATAGCAGACAAATTTTGAAAAATATGTTAAAAATTTAGCTTACATTTAGTACTTAAAACTGGTTTTATATTAATTTATATATATTCCTATTAACTAATGTAGACCAGAACAGACGCACCTAATTAATTGTTAATGGTAAAAAAGACGATCAGGAAAGTCTTTTTTTGCTTGTGATTTGAAAATTTCTGAACTAAACTATTGAATTATGCCCCGGATCATTTTCAACCGATACCTTTTTTTGAGGACGCCTGCCTTAAGTTACCTCGACTATGAATCATCCAGCCTGGCTGATTTGCTAAAAGAACAGTTCTTTCAATCGGCTGTATTTTTTGCGAGTGAAAGCCTGTACACCGAACTGAAAAGATGCGGGTTTAACTACCAGTTGTTAGATAGCAAAGTCAAGCTGAGCCTTCAAAAGTATTTTAACCGCATGTGTCACCGGCCTACACCTTTCGGCATGTTTTCAGCGTTTACCTCACTCACCTGGAATATGTTCGAAGATTCGCAGGATTGTACTTTAGAAGACGGCGGTCAGGTGTATATCAACCCCGATTTTCAGTTTACGGCAGATCTTGCAAGGCGAATGGAGGAATCGGGTGAATTCGGCAACGTAAGGTACTATTTAAACAGCGCTATTTATTCCATTAAAGGTGAAAAGCGATACCTGGCTCAATACTACGACAGCAAACAAAAAAAGACAGATTTTTTTATTAACTCATTCGAAAACAACCGGCTTTTGAGCAAGTTGTTTAATTTCTGCGTAGAGGGAAGAACCAAACAGGAACTGATAGCCTGGCTCAACAAGATCGTTGACGATCGGGACGAGGTAGTAAGTTATATAGATGACCTTCTGAAAGAGGGAATATTGGTCCCGGAACTTTGTCCGAATATGTCGGGCGAAAAATATTTTGAGCGCTTGACAAGGATCACTACAGAAAATGATAGCAACAGCGGTTTAGCACGGGAAATAACAGCTTTTGGGGAACTACTGAGCGATATTCGGGAAGAGAACGGGCCTGACATAAAAAAAATGGCAGGTAACGATCTGTATTCGCTTGGAAAAAAGAAATTCAAATCGATGTTTTATGTCGCATATGAAAGGAGTTCACAGTCGTCCCTGGAAAAAAAATACCAGGGATTTGTACATGAGGGCCTGGATTGCTTAATAAAGCTTAATAATGACGAACCGATGAAATCACTCACTGATTTCGTGACCAGGTTCAGACGACGATACGAAGATCAGGAAATACCCATATTGCAGGCGCTTGATCATGAAGCCGGGATAGGGTACAAGGGCCTGGAAAACAATTTGGTGCCAAGCGAACTGTTGGATGGCATACAACTCGACCTGCAATCGAGCAGTATAAACTTTAACTGGACCCCGGTGCACGAACTATTCCTGTCAAAATTAGCTGAAATTTCACCAGGCGAGACCATCGTTATTTCTTCTGCTGATTTGGGAAGGATAAAGAGCCAAAACCAACTCAGGATCCCACCAAGCTTTTCGGTAGTATTCAGGGTGTTTAATGATAAGGTGTGGATTGAACAGGCCGGCGGCTGTACAGCCACCGCATTGTTAGGCAGGTTTACCCTCTTTAATGAAAAGGTTGTCGAAGAGGCTCGCTATGTTGCGGCAATAGAGGAAAAAATTAATGAGGACGTGATATTTGCCGAAATATCCTGCTTTAACGATGAACACGCGGCCAATATAAATTCTAACGCAGGTATCAGAAATTATGAAATTCCAATTGGTGTCCATTCGACGTATAACTCCGACAATATCATCAGCCTGTCCGACCTGACGGTTTCGGTCATTGGCAGTCATATTTTTCTAAGGTCCAAAAGATTGAACAAAATTGTCATACCCAGGCTCAGCTCTGCATTCAATTACAGCAGGAGTGAGCTTACTGTTTTCAGATTTCTGTGCGATCTGCAATACCAGGACTTAAAATTCAACTTTAGCATTGATTTTCGGTCGTTGCTGCCTGGTCTGAAGTATTACCCTCGGGTGGAATACAAAAATTGCGTACTCTTTCCCTCCACATGGATTCTGGGTGTCGACGAAATAACCGAGCTTATGAACGCACGGGGAGTGGATTATTTCCGCAAAATGACGGAAAGAATAGGATTAAAGAAACGTTTTGCGCTTACTGAAGGCGACAACCAACTTTTGTTTGACAGAGATAATTTGCAATCCGTCGACTTATTTCTGAAAGTAATAAAAAATAAAAAGCAGGTGATATTGCAGGAGGTGTTCATAGATGAACAGTCCAAAGTCAGGGACAGCCGGGGAAAACCATTTATCGGGCAATTTATTGCATCGGTATTTTCCGACGAAGTGACGTACCCACAAGAGACGATCACCAGGATGAAAATATCAAAAAATAAAGCGAGACGTATCTATTTACCCGGGGATGAATGGATTTATTTTAAACTATATTGCCATCCGGCAGTTTCAAACGCTATCCTTATTAAAGACGTTAAACGTATTATAGCCACGCTGAAAAGGCAAAAAATATTAAAGAGTTGGTTTTTTATCCGTTACGCAGACCCGGATAATCATTTAAGAATTAGAATACACATCAATCCCGACGATGCTGCTAAGGTGGTGAGGTATTTTGAAAGAAGCATGCGGACACAAATGGAGAAGGGAAGTGTGAACAATCTTACCGTGGATACCTATAAAAGAGAATTGGAACGGTACGGTAACGATACCATCCAATATGCCGAGAACGTCTTTAACGCCAGTAGTGAGCAGGTGATCAGTTATTTAAAAAACCTGAAGATGCTGCAACCCGAATTCTCGGAATTTCACATGGCGATTATATCGGTTGATGCATTGCTTACGGTCCTTTTTAGTGAGAATTCAAAAAAAGTGGAACTCCTCAAATTGATGCACGATGGCATGAAGCGTGAATTTGACGATAATAAACAGTTGAAATTTCAATTGGACAGTAAATACCGCGAGTACTCCGGCTTTTTCAACAATATAAATAAGAGCAGACCTGTAATTATCGGGCTGATAGGCAAAAAGGAATTTGAAAATTATCTGGCGGCGCTGAAATTGTTAAAATTAAACATATCAAATCCCACGACGGCAGAGATGATGAAACTTGCCGGAGACTTGATACACATGGATCTAAACCGCTTATTTAACGATCGTCAGCGCAACCACGAATTTATTATCTATTACCTTTTGTACAAGTATTACTTGTCAGTCGAGGCAAGAAAAGGGAAAAGCTTAATTCCCTTTGCGCCCACTTTTAAGGGTTTTGGCGTTGATCATGTTGGTGAAAGCCTCCTTAAATGAATTTCCGATAGGTAATTCTATTTTGGACGTTAACACAACGCTATTTCCATCGATGGATTTAATTTTGTCGACATTAATGATATAAGATTTATGGATTCTGATAAACCGGGTAGCCGGTAACGATTTTTCAATTTCGTTCATGGATAAGTAGGTAACATGTTTGTCATCGGGTGTGTGGATCACGATGTAGTTTTTAAGTCCTTCTACGAAAATAGTATCCGAATAGCTCAATTGTATAGCTTTTCCACGGGCGCCAGGATTGATAAAAAAATAATCATTTTCGCGTGGTGGTTCTACCGGTTTTTGCAGTTTGATAATGTTTTGAACTTTGCTTATCGACTTGGCGAAACGTTCAAAGGAAATTGGTTTCAGCAAAAAGTCAGCGGTGTTTTTATCAAAGGCTTGTACGGCATAATTTGGAAATGCGGTAGTGAAAATAATGGCCGAATTGGTCCCTATGATATCGGCAACATCAAGGCCCGACAATTCCGGCATATCAATGTCTAAAAATATAATATCGATTTTAGTCGTTGAATTAACGATCTCCCCGACAGCTTTAACCGGATCTATGTTGGCGCCAACCAGGGTTAGCCCGGGGTAGCGGTTTATGTAACCGACAAGGACCTCAACGGCATGTTCTTCATCATCAATTACATAGCAGGTATACATGGGTATTATAGCTGAATTTTTAACGTGGATTTATACGCATGGTCATCATCCTCAATCTCCACTTCATATTTATGGTACATGGCCAGGCGATTTTTTATGTTTTGGATACCAATTCCGTGGCTTCGCTCGGTAACTTTTTTCTTCTTAAGGTTGTGGGTTACAAATGTCAGATTATTTTCATCAATAGTGGCAATAATTTTCGCCGGAAAAGCCTCGTTCAGCAAATCCCCATATTTAAACAGGTTTTCCACTACGGTAATCAATACCAATGGTATAATGCGCAGTCCCTCCGGGTCCCCGTTTATAGTAAAATCAATGCGTAGGCGCTGGCTGAATCTTGCCTGGTTGAGTATAATGAAATTAGCAATGTGCTTTAATTCCGATTCCAGTGGAACCTTCCCGTCTTCATCTGAATTAGTAAGGGCGTATCGCATAATTTCAGAGAGCGTCATAAAGCTGCCGGCTACCTGCTCACTGAATTTCAACACAGAGTCTCGAAGGAAATCTAAGGTATGCAATAAAAAATGCGGGTTAACTTGCGACTTGAGGTAGGCGTTCTCCGTCGCAAGCAGCGTCTTTTCGAGCGTTTGGTTGCGTATTTCATCCTGTAGCTTTGCTTGTTCAAGATCGTCAATCTTTTTTGCATTGTAATAGGTTGAAAGGGCAAACCAATAGCCGGTGCTTAAGCCAACTAAATACACTGCCCTGAAAATGGAGTTGGTGACGAAAAATCGATAACTAATAAACGGCGGAAAAGGATCAATATGCACGGAAATTATCAGGTAAAGAAATATAAATCGTACGGCTACAAAAGCCATAATTTCGATAATAATAGAGACTCCAACCTTGTAGTACCGATATTTATGCCGCGAAAGGGCGCCGGGTAATACAACATGGGCATTAATATAAAACAAGCTTATGTTAACCGCATAGTAAAGTAAGTAATTCCATAAGTTGTCGATTTTTCCACGTAATATGCAGGAATACGCCCTGTCATACGTTATAAAAACGAGCCAGGCAATTAAATGTAATTTTAAATTTTCGAATTTTAAGACTCTCATTTGCCTAAACCTTTAATATATTTTTATTTTCAACATCAGCTGGTAGTAATCTTCCTCATCGTCAACAACCAACTCATATTCGTGATTTATAGACAAACGTTGTCTAACATTTTCCAGCCCTATTCCATACCCGGGTTCGGCAAGGGACTTTCTTTTCTGATTTTTGGTTTCAAAAATTAACTGGTCGTGTTCAACACTTAGAATTATCCTCGCAGGTGTTTTTGGATTCAGCAGGTTACCGTATTTGAAAACATTTTCTGTAAGGGTCAGGAGCACCAAAGGGATGATCTTCATCCCTTCCATATCACCATTTATCTGAAGGTCCACATACAAACTTTGGCTAAACCTTGCCTGGTTTAGTCTGATGAAATTTTGAATGTGTTCAATTTCCGCTTCTAAAGTAACTTTTCCATCCGCGTCGGCGTCCGTCAGCGCGTACCGCATGATTTCTGAAAGCGCCATCACGCTTTCAGCAGTTTCATCACTGAATTTTGAAACGGAATTGTATAAAAAATTTAAGGTGTTCAACAAAAAATGAGGGTTTATTTGTGATTTTAAGTAAGCGTTTTCGGTGGCGAGCACTGCTTTTTCCAGCCGTTGACTTTCCAGGTTACGCGTCAACGAGGCTCGTTCAAGTGTCGCCAACTGCTTTCGCCTCTGTAAACTGGATAAGGCAAACCAGTATGCTGTACTAAACCCAAGAAAATAGATGGCCCGCCAGAGGGTCAATATGATAAAATTAAGATGAGTAGTAAAAGATGGGATAACGACGATATGAACAACATGAAAAAGCCATAGTATTCCGTATTTGACCAGGATGCAAGTACCTAATTCACCTAAAACAAAAAGCACAAGTCTTAAATAAGACCTTTTTGTGCCACCGATCGTTTCGGGTAAAACAACGTGGGCATGGAAATAAAACAGTAGGATGTACAATACGTAATGAACCGCGTAGTCCCAAAAATTTCCGATGTCTGACACCAAAAGGGCATTGATTGAGACTTCGTAGGTCACAAAGATTGCCCAACAGACCATATGCCATTTCAATCCGGAAAACCTTAGCGCTACCATCTGTTAGGGGCTGATTTACTTTTGCCCAAAAGTAACCCTTTTAGCAAAACTCTCAACCCAAACTTTCGAAGAATTATCTTCAAAATCAAAGTTGGTATATAGCACAACGCTGTTGGTGTAATAAGTTTTATGCTGTGAAAAGGCTTTCATAACTTTTGTAAAAATCAAGAAAAATTATGAAAGCAACAGGACAAAAAATGCTAAAACTTAGAACCAAACAGGTTTATGCATTCAAAAAAGAAACACAAAATAATGGCGCTAATTTAGACCCAACTACGATCCCATCTGTTTTATGCGTTGGACCCGCGAACGCGATGATGCGCGGCCAGGTATAATAACTGAAAGCACGGTTGCTGAGTTTCATTTCAGTCAACTCACACCTGGCGGATTGATCAACTCGCAAGCCTTTAGCCCAAATTCATCATAAAAACAAAAGCCCGGCCTCCAAAAGTGGAGTGCCGGGGTTATTGATATATATTGAATTATTAGTGGAGCGAACTAAACGCCGAAATGCCCGCCTCCCTTGCCGAAAACAAGCCCGACTCATATGTTATTTTCGATAACACATTATAGCCATTGAACCAGACGGTTCGCCCCGGCAGCTTGGGCAGCTTGCCCCCGTAGCCCATACGGTGGATTAAACTTCCTTTTTTTGTCATCTACGATAGGAGAGATCTCCTACGTCATGCAGTCGGACCGTGCAGGCGGCACTGTCAGGTGTAAGATTATTTCCCCTCAATGCTAAAATGTCCGTGACATTGATCCGGGCATTTTGCGTTAAATACTTGATTTTGAACTATAAATTTCGTGTTAAGCCTCCGTAAACCCAATAACTAAAAAACACTTTGTCAAATCGGCCCGGATTCGTACTTTTGCGCCCGGAGAGTTGGCAGAGCGGTCGATTGCGGCAGTCTTGAAAACTGTTGAACTGTTACAGGTTCCTGGGGTTCGAATCCCTAACTCTCCGCCTTCGCCCGCCGAAGCGGGCTACGGCGGACAAAGTCCGCCTGTAGGTCGCGAAGGAGGGATAAATGGGGAAGCAAGGTTTATCCTATACTGCAAATGCCCATATTGAAATTTAGAAGCCCTGCGAATGAGATATTTTGCAGGGCCTTTCTGTTTCGTGCAAATAAAAATACCCCCAACTCTACCTCGCCGTCCCCCCATCAATCGTCAAACAAATCCCGCTAACAAACGAAGCCTCATCCGAGGCCAGGTATAAATAGCCATTGGCAATATCCTCCGGGTAGCCCCATTTGCCAAGCGGTATAAACGGCAGGCTTTGCTTGCGTATCTCCTCGGGCATCAAATCGGTCATGGCGGTGTGAATAAAGCCGGGGGCAATGCAGTTGGCGGTGATGCCATAGCGGCCCAATTCCATGGCCCATACCTTCGTCATGCCGATGATAGCCGATTTAGTAGCGACATAGTTGGTTTGCCCATAATTCCCGCGGATGGCCACATTGGAAGAGGCCGAAACGATGCGGCCATAATTCTGTTCTTTCATGATCGGTGCCACCGCCTGGGTTACGTTGAAAACACCCGTCAGGTTTACGCCGATAACATCATCCCATTCCTGTTTCGACATTTTTAACAAGGTGCGGTCTTTGGTGATGCCTGCATTATTGATCAGGATATCAATGCGGCCAAAATGCTCCACGGCTTCGGCCACGGCTTTTTTCACGTCCTCTTCGTTTGTAACCGATACTTTTTTAAAGATGGCTTCGTATCCTTCAGCGTTCAATCGTTCAACCACGCCGGCGCCCTTGTCTGACACGTCCCACAGA
>JABDGE010000050.1:5746-27616 GCA_013286235.1 Bacteroidota bacterium | reverse complement strand
GAACGGCGAGGACCTGGGTTCGGTGTTTGTAAGATATATACGGCCGCCCCGGGTGATGCTGATAGCTGGTGAAGGCGTTTCCGCCGAAGCGATGGGCGAAGTGTGGCACTTTTTTGAGCAGCAGATTGGCTATCCTGTTACTCTTGTAAAGTATAAGGACCTTCCCCGTGTCAAAATCGACGATTTCGACGTGGCGATCTTCCCTGACGGCGATTACCCGGATTTTCCGTCGGACCGGTTGCAGGCATGGATAAACAACGGCGGCAAGCTGATTGCAATGGAGAATGCCGTAGCGCAATTGGTTGACAGGCACGGATTCGACATCAAAAAAAAGGAAGAGAAAAAGGATGATAAGGCTGATGATAAAAATAAGCCGCAAACGATAAGCGCTTATGGTGAGCGGGAACGGGACGCCCTGCGGTCATCGGTGCCCGGGGCAATTTACCGCATAGACCTGGACAATACGCATCCGCTGGGCTACGGCCTGGACAAGGATTATTATACGCTGAAACTAAGCGATGATATATACGATTTTTTAGGGACTGACGACTGGAACGTTGGCACGGTAAAAAAGGACAACTACATCGCCGGCTTTGTAGGCCAGAAAAGTAAAGATAAAATTAAGGATGGCGTGCTGATCGGTGTGCAGCCCATGGGCCGGGGCTCGGTTGTTTATTTGGTGGATGACCCTATTTTTCGCGCTTTTTGGGAGAATGGAAAATTGCTTTTCGGGAATGCGGTGTTTATGGTGGGACAATGAGGGGCTGTGAGCAGTTTGCAGTAACAGTTGGCAGTGGCAGTTCGGGAAGTTCATGGTTCATGGCTGGGTTGGAGTGTAGTAGCAGCGCAGCTTATTGGCACTCCGTTAGGACAGTTTGTCCGGGAGTGAACCCGGATATTTACTTCTAGATGATAGGATATGGAAAAACGAACTTGTTATCTTTTTGTGTTCAACGGCTTCGCCGATTGGGAACCGGCGCATGTTACTACAACACTCTCGCAATATTCAGATTTTGACATCTGCACTTTTTCGGTCGATGGGAAAGCGGTGCGCTCCATGGGCAACTTGAACGTGCAGCCCGACTTTAGCCTGGACGAAGTTGCCGACAAAAAATTCGACCTGTTGCTGCTGCCGGGTGGTAACGCTTGGGAAACGGGTGGCAATCCCGAAATAATTCCGCTAATCCAGCGGTGTACGCAAGACGGCACAACTGTAGCTGCAATTTGCGGCGCCACGCTTTCCCTGGCGCGGGCAGGCGTTTTTGATAAGGTGAAACATACCAGCAACGGTCTCGACTATCTGAAAAAGCAAGTCCCGGCTTACGGCAACGAAAAGGACTATTTAAACCAACCCGCCGTGGCCGACAACAATGTGATCACTGCTAACGGAGCCGCCATGCTGGAGTTTTCGTATGGAGTGTTTAAACATTTCAATGCCTTCCCCGAGAAAGATTTGAATTTTTGGTTTAAACTGTATAAATCGGCCGGGATGGAGTATGGGGTTGATGGTTGATAGGTCATGGTTCATGGCCGGAAGGAGGCAGTAGCAGTAGCAGTTCACGGCTCATAGCCGGATTTTAGCTGGAAGCGAAGAGCAGTCCGTAAAACTCCTTCGGAGAAAGACCAAAGCAGTAAGTTTCTCATATCATTAAAAAAGAAGGATGCAGGGCAATAAGCCCGCATCCTCCTTTTAGCGCGTACAGACGTAATATCTTTCGCGGAATTATTTACTCTTCATTTCATTAATGGTCACCTGCGGTGCCAAAACCTGCACATCCTTCTCCACCACCATTTCCTTAGGCAGATTAAATGTTCCGGTTTGCTTAATGTCTTTTGATGATGCTCCAATACTTACTGTATACGTCCCGCTTTCAGCGATCCAGGCTTCCTGCGTTGTATCATACGAAGCCAGGGCCTTAGGATCGATCTCGAAACGCAGGGTTTCAGATGCGCCGGGCTGCAGCAGGCGGGTTTTGCCAAAGCCCTTCAATTCGATCACCGGTTTGTCTAATTTGGCCGCCGGGGCGCTTAGGTACAACTGCGCCACCTCTTTGCCGGCAACTTTTCCGGTATTGGTGATGGCAACCGATGCCAAAAGTTTCCCCTTAAACGTCGCGGAGTTTATCTTAAAATCCGAATAATTAAACGTAGTGTAGGATAAGCCGTAACCAAACTCGTAGGCCGGATCAACTTTAAAGGTGCTATAATAGCGGTAGCCAACATAAATTCCGTCTTCATAAGTAACCTCGGCCGGCATTTGCCTGCGGAAACCTTCGCCGGTAGCCTGGTCGGGGAATTCCTTGCCGGGGAAGTTTTTGGCCGATGGCACATCCTTATAATCCATCGCGAAGGTAGTGGCCAGTTTACCGGAAGGGTTTACGGTGCCGGACAATACGTCGGTGATGGCATTACCTGCTTCCAGGCCAGGCTGCCAGGCCAATAAGATGCCGTCTACCTCGTCGCGCCAGCTGGCAACCTCAATCACCCCGCCAATATTAAGCACCACAACCACTTTTTTGCCTTTGGCGTGGAAGTCGTCGCTCACACTTTTGATCAGCGCTTTCTCCACATCACTCAAATAATAATCATCCGGCAGCTTGCGGTCGGCGCCTTCGCCGGCATTGCGGCCAATGGTAATTACGGCTATGTCGTCGTTAGCTGCCTGTTGCTGCAGGTCGGCATCGGCTATGGTCATTTGCGATACCGGCGGCGGCCCGGAAAACATGCCCATCCCTCTTTGGGGCTTGGGTTGTTTGGCCCTGGCATCTGCGATGTAAGCGGGATAGCCTTTCAGCAGTCCGGCATCAACCTGGAGGCCGCCGTTTTGCAGGCCCTGCGCCAATGATATCACATAAGCCTTGTTCACATTTCCGCTGCCGGTGCCTCCGGCAATAGGATCGTAGGAGGTGTTTCCATACAGGGCCACCGTTTTTGCACCGCTAAAAGGGAGCGGGTTGCCGTTGTTTTTCAGCAGTACCATACCCTGTGCTGCAGCCATGCGGCTTACCTGTGCGTCTTTTTTCAGGTCGGGTGCGTCCGAATATTTATAGCCTTTAAATGCCGGCGACTTCAAAATAATGTTGAGCATGCGCTCCACATTCACATCCAGCACCGCTTCGTCTAACTGTTTGTTATTCACGGCATCGATAATCGCCTTTACCTGGGTAGGACTGCCCGGCATGATCAGGTCGTTACCGGCGTTCATCTGGGCAATCGGGTCGCGACCGCCGCCCCAGTCGGTCATTACAAAACCTTTAAAGCCCCATTCGTCGCGCAAAACTGTGGTCACCAGGTCTTTCCGCTCCGAGGTGTAAGTGCCGTTCAGCTTGTTATAGCTTGTCATTACGGTCCAGGGCTGGGCATCCTTCACGGCAATTTCAAAGCCGCGCAGGTAGATTTCACGCATGGCCCGCTCGCTTACAATGGTGTTCACGGTATTACGGTGCGTTTCCTGGTTATTGGCCACATAGTGCTTAATGCTGGTGCCAACGCCGTTGCTTTGTATACCCTCCACCATCGCAGCGGCCATTTTGCCGGTCACCAACGGGTCTTCCGAGTAATATTCAAAGTTTCGGCCGCCCAGCGGGTTGCGGTGAATGTTCATGCCGGGACCGAGCAAAATGTCTATGCCGTATTCATGCACCTCATAGCCAAAGGCCACACCCACTTGTTTAACTAAATCAGGATCCCAACTGGATGCCAGCAAAGTGCCCACCGGGAAGGCCGTAGCATAATACGTTTTAGAGCTGTCGCCCTTGCGGATGGGACTGATCCTCACCCCTGCTGGTCCGTCCGACACTACAATTGCGGGAATACCCAAACGCGGTATGGCATAGGTCACACCCGCGGCGCCCGGCACTTTTTGATCGGTCTGGCCTATCATCGGCCCGGGCGGAGCTGCAGCCGGCGGTGGCGCGGGTGTTGTATTGGCTGTCGGCGCAGGCGGTGGCGGACCGAAACCCCTGCCGGCGCCTACCAGCAGCTTTGCTTTTTCTTCCAGCGTCATGGCGGCTATCACTTGTTTTATGGTAGCTTTCCCCAATTGAGGGGCGTTCGCATCAGGAGCCTGGGCCATGCATAGGGTGTGCAGAAACAGGAAAAGTGCAAACAGGGGAATAAATTTTAAAAGGTGCGTACGATTGTTCATGTTATACGGGTTAATTGGTTTACGAGTAAGGCCGAAAACCATCGCGGGTTCCGGTAAGCTAATTAAGACAATAGGGGTGGTTAGCTAAAACGTAATAGACAAACAGTAAACAAACATAGATGGAATTGTGATTTAAAGCGATGGAAATTAAGTGGTTTAGTGCGGATTTGTGTAAAAATGTTGTTGGGGAGGGTTTTGTTTGTTATTGTATATGCTGTATATTTATTTGGATACTTATTAAAACAACAAAAATGGAAAGAGCAGCGAGTACAAATATACATCCGGGTATAATTTTAAAGGAGGATGTGATGGATGCCAATGGCTTAAGCATCGGGAAAGCCGCCGAACTACTGGACGTCTCCAGGATTACCTTATCAAAGATTGTGAACGGCAAAGGCGCCATTACTCCGAACATTGCATTGCGGATTGAAAAAGCATTTGGGGGGAATGCGGATTTTTGGTTACTGATGCAAAGAGGCTACGATCTGATCGAAGAGAAGATTAGGTTTCAGAAAAATCCGCCGAATGTGCAGCGGTTTGCGTTGCAATAGGTTGATGGTTGTAATGCTTGCTTTATGACTTAGGGTAACTCCGCTTTCGCGCATGGTCCGGGTCCCGCAGGGTCCGCGATGCGTTTAAGTTAACCCACAAAATTATATTCGAGGAAATCAATTCTACAATTCCTTTAACAACTAGCCGCCATGGCACTGGCGGAGTGGCTTACGGCGAGGTGGTCCTAACTACATTATGCACATTGATTTGCATGTGCAGAGGTGGCTTCGTTCCTCGCCATGATGTGTAACTTATTTATTTTTAAGGTATTATATAAACAACCCAAGCCAAAAAACAATTGTAAGGCTTGGGGTTTTTGTGGGTTAACTTAAAGCGATGCGAGACCCTGCGGGGACAAAATGGGGGGTAAGGCCAACTGACAAAAGCGGAGCGCAATTTCTTAGGTTTTCGCCCTGTTCAATGCCCCCAGCAAAAAGATGCCGGTTGTTATATCCCACCCAATAATGCTGTATACTGAAATACGTTCGGTAATGCCGGGCGGAATGCTGCGCAGTGTCAACAAAGCTACCAGGCCCAACAACCCGATCACACCCGTAAACACACTGTAATTTTTATACCATTGGGGCGCGCCGAATCGCCGGGCAGCTATGCCTGCAATGATGCACTCTACGTTGCCTAATATGATGGCAAGGGATGCGCCGATGACGTGCACCGCGCCGATGGGTTTGTCCATCGTATCGGGTGAGCCATGTACAATAGCCACGCCAAACATGCCGATGCCATGGAGAATGGCCAGCACCGGCAGGGTAACGCGTCCGGTTTTGGAAGTAAATAGTTGCCGCAACAGCAGGGCGGCCGCAATGGCCAAAACACCTTCGATGAAAAAGGCAGAATTCATAACATAGTATATCGGCGAATAGATGAACCTGCCCTGGAATGTCACCGGCGGACCGGAAACGCCGAGGTCGCTGATAAAGTAGTGCGCATAGTTGTAAGGCGGATTTTTCCAGGCTATTGCGGTGATGGCTTCGGCGATGACGTATTCTATTATTGCAGCCAGGGCGATTGCCCCCGCGATGATGCGGGTTTTGCTGGCGCCGTTTTGATAAGGTTTTAGAATCGCGGGGATAGCAGGCATGGGTGTTAAGTTTAAATGTTGTTTGGAAATAATTTGGTATACAATAATAGGTAAAAATGCTGCGGATTTATAAGGGGCTATTTAGGTTGAAGTGGTAGTTCCGACGCCCCTAAAGCTATGGCGGACGAATAGCAGTAGCGGCGGCAGCGGAAAATAGGCTGCGGGCGTACAGTGGATTTGGCTTTCATCATTTATTCTGTTTCAATTAAAAGTGTTATTTTTGTTAAAACGGAAAGATATTCATGACAACGTTCACCATTGACATTCCCGATAATAATACCGAGGAGGTCATCGCTCAATTGAAAAAGCTCGGCGTAACCATACGGCAGTCGAGTTTGACTAAATTAGATAAACTCACGAAGGAGGACTATGAAAAGCATTTTTCGCATCGGGCTGAAGCAACGAAAAACAAAGTGCTTAAATACTTATGACCGTCCATCAAAGGGACATTATTGAGATCGCTTTCTACACGGGTAGGACACCTCAAACCCATCCGGCCCTTGTAGTTTCTAAAGATGAGATATTTGAGACGGAGGGATACATCAAACTGCCAACGGCTGCTGCCAACCCCCAACCGATTACTGCAGTCCGTGAAAACACAAATTTTTCCTTCCTGTAATTTTTCCACGACAACAGATCGACCCAATCGGATGTCTGATATGAAAAAGATACCAGATAATATTAACTCCATCCAGCACCATATACGATGTTCGATGATACACAAAGCTTCGGCTATGAACCATGATCTATCAGCTATAAACAGTTTACCGCGACTCACCACTCACAATTCACCGCTCACCCACTCAATTATTCCCCTTCACCCTATTCTTTTCGTCATCAGCCCCGCTTTGGTGCTCGCGGGCTTTGATCTTATTATTGCCGAAATTGTACGTGAAAGTGAGCCGGGCTACGCGCGATTGGCGATGCTGGTTAATGATCAAATCATTATCAGCGTAATTGCTGCTTACATTGTTGGTGCGCTGGTTAAATATATCGCTCACAGAAAATTTGACATTTGCCTTTTTATCATCGAAGGAATGGCTGACTCCCGCATCAGTTGAGTACTGTGGTTTTACATTGAACAACCCGTATATCAAGGATGACTGGTAATCACTCGTCAGCTCAAATTTATATCCTTTTATCGGGGTAAACGTTTCAGTAGCCCTTACATGGTAAGCGGGCTCGCCGGCATTTAAGTCGGCGCCTTCAAGGCCGTTGGAGATAAAGCCAAGGTAAAAGCCGGTGATGTTAACATTGCCTTCAAACCATTTGTTCACGGTATAAGGGGCGTAGAGGTTGATGTTATAGGCATTTTGTATTTGCAGGTTTTCCTCGGTAACGAACGAAACTTTAGTTACAGGGTCGGTGCCGGGGATTTGAGTAATGACGTTTGTAGTGCGGCTGTAACCTAAGGTTAGCGTAATGTTTTTATCGTAAGTGTAATTGAGTTCGAAATTATTGGTGTACTGCGGCTGCAGGTAGGGGTTGCCCTTTTGGTAGGTGTAGGGATCGAGGTGATAGACGAATGGATTCAAATTGTCGTATTGCGGCCTGTCGATACGGCGGCCGTACGAAAAGGTGATCTCGTTTTTATCGTTGATGGTATGATCGACGAATAAACTCGGGAACAGGTCGAGGTAATGGCGTGGGATGCTTTGCACCACGTTGGCCGAATCGCCTACCGCGGATGAGCTGGTATATTCGGCGCGCAAACCGGCCTGCACAGAATAGCCCTGGAAATCTTTCTTAAAATTAACATAGCCTGCGTCCACCTTTTCATCATAAACGAAATGGTTGTTGTCGATGTATGGCGACGTGGTGGATTCGGTTTGCAGCAGGTCGTTATCAGTTTTTACGTCGCTGAATTTTAAGCCCGACTCAAACTTCAGGGTTTTGCTGACCGGGTTTGTATAGTCGACTTTCCCGGCGCGGATATTGATCGTAGATGGTGAAATGTTTCCCAGGAACTCTGCCGGCTGCTGTACGGCCCCATTCGGCAAAAAGAAATCAGTGTTGTACCCGGCCACAGAACTGTTACGGAAATTGGAATAGTCAAGATCAGCACTCAACTCCTGGCCCAGGGTGTCTAATTTGTAGACGTCGTTTAAATTGGCTGCAATATCATGGTAAGTTTGATGGATAAGCGAAACCGTGTGCAGCGAAGAATCGACCTCGGAAAAGCTTTGGCCGATATAGGTATTGGTATTGTTGTTGTCATTCTCACCATTAAAATAGCCGCTGACGAGGAAACCTATGGTGTTTTTTGAGCTCAGGTCGTAATCGGCGCCCAGGCGGTAGCTGTTGTTATGATCGCTTTCGGGCATATAGGTATGCTGGTTAAAATAAGTGTTGTGGCCCACGCTGTCGATCACCCGCATCAGGCCTATATCCTGGAAACGCTCCACATCGTTATGGCTGAAGGTTCCAAACACATTCAGGCCGCCCTCTTTGTGGTTCAGGTTTAAGGTTTCGTTATCCTGCCCGTACCTTCCCCATCCCGCTCCCACAGTGACGCTTCCGTTGGTTCCCGCTTGTTTATTCTTTTTTAGTTTGATGTTGATGATGCCCGAGTTGCCTGCCGCATCGTACTTGGCGGAAGGGTTGGTGATGATCTCGATGGATTGAATGGTATTGCCGTCCGTGGAGCGCAGCAGGGTTGCCAGCTGGGCAGCCGAAAGGTAGGTTAGCTTATCGTTGATCATCACGGTGACGCCCTGTTTGCCTTTAAGGCTGATATTGTCGTCTTTATCCACCGAAACACCGGGCGCTCGTTCCAAAATATCCATGGCCGAGTTGCCGGCTGCCAGCACGCTGTTTTCTACATTCATTACCACGCGATCCACCTGGTGCTCAATCAGTGGTTTTGAGGCGGTAATACTCACCGCATTCAATGAGTGACTGGCGGGCTGCATTTTTATAACAGGTACCGTAATGCTTTTTTCGGCCTTTGTTAGCGTAAACACGCTGCCATTGGCATTGGCATAGCCAACAACGGTAGCTTTTACCAGGTAGTCGCCCGGCGCTATATTACTAAAGGTGTAAAGCCCGGCATCATTGCTCAGCGTGCCTTTTACCACGGTCGAATCCTTAGCATTGAGTAAACTTACTGTGGCGTAGCCCATCGGCCTGGCCGTTTCGTCAAGCAGCGAGCCGCTTACGGTTATGGACGGTGGCGCAGGCTGGGCCGTTACTGTCGTTATACTGAAGATGAACAACAGGGAGATTATGAGGGTGTTTACCGTTTTCATGGTTGTGTGTTATATTTTTGTTGTAAAGAAACCCTGGTGCTGCCAGCTGCCGAACTTTTTTTGACCACCGGTCGGGATATGGTGATGAGTGGGGGATTTTGTGTCTGAAGTTTGAAGTCGGATAAGCATAAATTGATTTACGACTTACCTTTGGCCTTTTACCTTTCGCCTTTCACCACCTACTACTTACAACCACCACTGCCACTGCTACTGCCACCGCCACTCACAATTCACCACTCACCAGCCATAGCAATCCCATTAAAAAATTTTCATTTTTTTTAAGCGTGTTTAAATATTTGTTCTGATTATCCGGCTATCGGAATGCCGGCGCCGGATGTGTTATATTATATAGGTGTGTTTCTTCATTCAATAGTCTGTCGTTTTTTAATTTTTGGGCAATAGCATTTCCGGAGGGGCAAGCCCCTGTTTTTAACGCTGGCGGTGTTTGTTACCGACTTCGGAAATGTTTTTGCTAATAGTTAATTACTGAATATAAGATGACAGAATTCCCCTTGAGGTTACATCTTATTCAAATTTTTTAATACAGGAAACAGTTTTCCTGCTAATTCCTCGAAGAGTGTGACTTCGGAAGAATCCAGGCTGGTCCGGATAGCGACGAGCTCCTTTTTTATACCTGATGGCCTGGCGACAGCGGCAGGAGACCTCATTGCGAAGTGGAAGATATTGAAGGAGATGAATAAAAGCCCGCCGGCAAGCAGCAGGCTTTTATAGGTTAGCAGTGTTTTCATTACTGGTCAGCTTTAGCAGTATCACTTTTTACTTTTACCGCGGTATCTTTTTTTGCAGTTACCAAGGTATCAATTTTACATTGCAATCCGTTGTCAGTCATAGTAAATACTGCAGGCTCATATCTTTGTCTTTTATCCTGCATATTGCAGTCATAAAGATTAATGTCGCGCACGTAGTTGTCAAGCTTCTGGTCTATCAGTACTTTGGCATTTAACGGGAGTTTTAAAGTAATATTAATAGATTCGTCGCGCCATGGCGTACCTGGCCTTTTACGGAGCGCATAATCGAATTTTAAAACAGAGTCCTGCTGTGCAAAAATATAAGTGGTGTTGCGGGCATTGAGCAGCGCCTGATCGTAATCGTATCCTTTGGCATTGTAGGATTCTTCCAGTTCAGGGTAGGCGACATCGCTTTTCTCGATATGGATATCCACACTGTTGGGCTCATCATGGAACCCGTTGTACTCGTCGTCAACTACCGTCATGTTTTTGAAGTGGTCTTTGATATCCAACCTTACGCTGTCGTCGTGCGAGAAGTATTTCAAATTGTTTAATTGTAAGTAATAAGTATTGTCTTTTGTGGGTTTTATCTTTATGGTTTCGGTAATGCTGGCCGACCCCCTGAAGTTCGCGGAAATACGCACCGCATAATAGATAAGCATGCCTAAGGAACAGATCCATATAACCAGGAACACCGTCCCGGTTGACTTGCCGATATTGCCGATATTAAAAAAACCTTTCAGCGTAAGCAGGATGATGCTGAGCAGCGGGATGATAACGGCCAGGAACACGCATATATATACGTTGTCGGCATTATGATCGGACATAATCGTCGCGGGGAAGAAGTTATGCGGATGGTCGCCGGCAAATCCAAGGAACATGACAAGGAAAACAATGGCGGCAATGCTGAAACCCAAACAGGCTAAAAGAATAAATACGCCAAAAATTTTAACCAATATTCTGCCGAGCACAACGAGGAAAACGCCAAAGTGATGGAAAAAGTCGCCGGCGAAATCGCGGGCCTTGTAAACAAAAGGACGTGCTTCGTGGCCGAAATTGCTGAGATTGCTGCGCATGGCGTTCATTTCCTCCTCAAAATTCTTTTTAAAGCCCTGCAGGTTTTGTTTTTCACCTTTCATGGCCATCCTGTCGGCACGCGACGCCGCTTTGGGGATGACTATCCATAATATAATGTATATTAAAAGGCCGGTTCCGGCAAAAGCGCAGGAAATGGCGAAGGCAAGCCGGATCCAAACCGGGTTAAAATCGAAATAATTGGCTATGCCCGCACAAACACCCGCTACGAGGTGATCGTCCGGATCGCGGAACAGCCTGCGGTTGGTCGACGCAAAATCGCCGAAGGGGTTGTGGCTTGTTTTTTCTTCTTCGTCAGCATCGGCAAAGTCTGCTACAGTCCCCATCTGGCTGATCACGGCGTTTACGTCCAGCTCGATAATTACCTGCTTGTTGTCACGCGCCAGGATCTCGGAAAACATTTCGGCGATACGGTTTTCGATGTCGGTGGTAATCTCGAGGCTGTCCGCCGAGGTGGAGAAATGACGTTTTACATCCGTCATGTAATTCTTTAATATTTCGTAGGCATCTTCCTCAATGTGGAAAACGATACCGTTTATATTGATGATAATTGTTTTGTTCATTTTATTTGGTGATTAATAGTTGGTCATTATTTATTTTTTAGCAAGGACAAACTGCAAACTGCAAACTGCCTACTGCAAACTGCCTACTGTCCACTGCCCACATCCTGCTTCCCCCTGTCCCCGATAGCGGTTTGCACGGCAAAGGCCAGTTCTTCCCAGGTTTTATCGAGTTGCTGCAGTACATTAAGGCCTTCGTCGGACAATACATAGTATTTGCGGGGCGGCCCCGAGGTGGATTCGACCCAGTTATAAGTTAACAATCCGTTGTTTTTCAAACGTGTTAATAAAGGGTACAAAGTACCCTCAACAACAAGGAGTTGGGCCTTCTTCAGATCGGCAATAATGTCGGAGGCATAGGTCTCTCCCTTTGCGATAATGGAAAGAATGCAATACTCCAGTATTCCTTTCCGCATTTGGGTTTGTGTATTTTCAACAATCATACTGCAAAGATATATGTTTTAGATTGTATTATGCAATACATAGTACTATATTTTTTTATTTTGACAGACGAAAGTGTTAAATTTTTAACTTTTTTTAACTTTTTTAACATTTAATTTGCGTTTTCGATAAGGTAACACTACTTTTATGATTAATTAACTATTAACTGATCTTATTATTAACAAACATGAAAAAACTTCTACTAGTAAGTTTGTGCTTTCTGATGTTATGCATTACACAGGTATTCGCACAAAACCGTACAGTTACTGGTACGGTTACGGCCAAAGATGATGGCCTACCCATTCCGGGAGTATCAGTAAAGATCAAGGGGACCTCATTAGGCGTGCAAACAGGCACCAACGGTAAATACACTATCAGTGTACCAGCCAATGGCGTGCTTGTTTTCTCGTTTATAGGCTATACTACCCAGGAAAAGGCGGTTAGCGGGGCATCGGTAATCGACATCGTGCTGAATGTAGCCGCCCAGCAACTGGGAGAAGTTGTGGTAACCGGCGCGCAGGGCATTAAAAAGGCCGACCGCGAGGTTGGTTATGCTACCACGCTTATCACTGGCGCCAGTGCAAACATAGCCGAACCGACTGACCCGATCAACGGTTTGACCGGTAAGGTTGCCGGTTTGGTTATACAGCAAACCGATGCGGGTATCAACCCGACCATTCGTGTTACCTTGCGTGGCAATCGTTCCGCATTAGGGAACAACGAGGCCCTGTTCGTTGTCGATGGTTCGCCGGTTCCGGCCGCGGTGGTTGAGAACCTTAACCCGGATGATATCGACACTTATACCGTGTTGGCCGGTTCGGGCGCTGCCGCGTTGTATGGTTCCGAAGCTTCCAACGGCGCCATCGTGATCACCACCAAAAAAGGAACAGCAGGGGCTAAACCGATCATTACTTACAATAACTCGGTTACCTTAAGCCAGGTTGCAAATTTACCAAAGCTTCAGGGCAACTACGGTGAGTATGGCGGTGAAGGCAGTCCCTTCGTTAATCCGCTCACATCATTGCCGGAGGACGTGCCTTTCGAGAACCAGAACTACGGTCCTCCGTTCAACGGATCGATACAGGATATCGGTACGCCTCTCAACAGTCTAACCGGCCCCGAGCAAACAACTGCTTACACTGCGCAGAAAACTCCCCCGATAAAGGCGTTTTTTAATACCGGTGTAAATGAGCAAAACGATATATCGTTGCGCCAGGGTGATGCCAATAACTATTTTGGTTTTTCGGCACGTAATACCAACCAAACCGGCATTGTGCCATTGGATGCCGCAAATCTGACTAACGTCCGGGCGTCCGGTAAAAAAACATACGGTATATTCTCAATAGAATATTCCGGCAACTACACCCGGCAGGTGTTCAGCCAGTTCTGGCAACAGCCTGATGGCAGCGGCTTGTACGACAACTTGCTGCAGTTCCCTGCCGAATATAACATTAAGAATTTCCAGGATGTAAATAACCCTACCGGGCCCGGCAACGAGAATAACTACTTCTCGGCATATTCCTGGAACCCATACTGGGGGATTTATAATTCCAGGTACACTACCAATATCGACCAGCTGCAGGGCTTTTTGAACCTTGGGCTTTCGCCAACCAAATGGCTGGACATTACTTACCGTGTAGATGACAATACGGGTACTAACCGGCAAAAGGGGATCAAAGCGGAACTGGATTGGAACGCTTACGCGCAAAGCGTGCCGGAATACTTCTACAACGGCTGGGGCGGTGTTAACGAATACGTTATAGATCCCCACCCTAAGGCTGCTGTAGCGGACCTTATCGACTATGGCGATGGCAGCGCCGGTATCGTAAACACCGGTGGCGATTCGCCCGGCTTTTATGGTAACCAGGGCCTTTCGCGCCTGGAAGGAACAGCATTGCTAAATTTCCACCATAACTTCTTTAATGATTTTAAGACCACCTTGCTGTTGGGTAATTCCATATGGTCTGAAAACGTAGATTATACCTACGACTCCAGCGGAAGCCTTGTGGTTCCGGGTTATTATAACGTAAACACCATTAGCGGCTCGCCTACCTTACAGCAAGCCAATGGCGTGATCCGGCAGCTTGCTTTTTTTGGCGACCTCACAATTAGCTATAAAAATTGGGCTACCCTCGAAGGCACTTTAAGAAACGACCGCGACAGCAGGCTTTCCGCCGCTAACCAGTCGTTCTTTTACCCTTCTGTAAAGGGAACGTTTATCCCTACGGATGCCTTTCCGGCCCTCAAATCCGGTAATGTGCTTAACTATTGGAAGCTGTATGCCGACTTGAGCCGTGTAGGCCAGGTTTCGATAGCACCTTACAGTCTCGAACCTACCTATTCGCCAACCAGCGGTTTTCCTTATGGAAGCAATACAGGTTTGACGCTTAATACCACTGAATTTTCGCCAGGCCTGAAACCGGAAATTGTTTCGGAGCAGGAATTTGGTACCGAGATCGGTTTATTTAACGACCGGGTACATCTTACAGCGGATTATTATTATCAAAAGAGCCATAACCAAACCATACCCATTACGCTTTCACCTTCTACCGGGTACACCAGCGAAGTGATCAACGCGGGGGAGATCGACTCTTACGGTGAGGAATTTAGTGCGGATGCGATTGTTTTCCCGAAAGGGCCTAACACCGTTGGCTGGACAGTTGGCGGTAACTTCTCTGTGAACAATTCCAAAGTGGTAGCCTTACTGCCCGGTGTTACCAAATTAGATATTGGCAATCAATACAGCGTTAACGGCGTAAACGTTGGCGGTGAATATGCTGTTGTAGGCCAGGCCTTCCCGCAATTATATGTAACGGACTATCAACGTTCCCCGCAGGGCCAGGTTATTGTGAATCCAAACAACGGTGTGCCTGCAGACAATCCCACCCCGGTTGACCAGGGAAGAACTACACCAAAATATACTTTGGGTGTAACCACGGCGATCAGCTATAACATAGTATCGCTCACCATCCTGGCTGATTATCGCGGAGGCGATGTGATCTACAACGGTATCGGTTCATTTATGGACTTTGCCGGCTCATCAGCCGTATCAGCGTCAGCCGGTCGTTCCATCTTCATTTACCCTAACTCGGTAATCCAAACAGGGGCAAACACTTATCAAACCAACACCACGCCTGTATATAAAGGCGGCTGGGAATACTGGTCAACTTACCCGGTTAACGTGGGTACCCCTTACGTGTCGAGCGCGGCATTCTGGCGGATACGTGAAGTTAGCCTGACGTTTAATTTAACCAAATTCATTAAACATACCGGGTTTATCAAAGGTTTGACATTTGCCCTTACCGGCAGAAACCTGTTCCTGTTCCTGCCAAAGACCGAACAATGGGGTGACCCCGAGTTGAGCAACGCCGGAACAGCCAGCAATGCAATTGGTGGAAATGATACCGGTTCGTTGCCCTCTCCACGGATATATGGAGCTGATTTAAACGTAACATTTTAATTGAAACGAAAATGAAAAGAAAAGTATTATTTATAGCGGCTCTTGCCGCAATAGGTTTGTCGGGATGTAAAAAGTTCCTCGACCAAACTGCAAATCCGAACTTACCCTCGGTGTCGACCCCGCAGCTCGCGTTGACCGGGGCAGAAAAAATACTGGCAGATATTCCCAATGGTGTCTCTGGCGGCGGCTACACAAATTATGGTTACTGGGATGGTACCTGGGCTACCAGCAGCGGTTATATCATTCAGCCTGCTATCACCGATTATAACATTACCACCTCCAATTTCCAGGTTTGGAGCGATCTGTACCTCAATATTTCAAACCTTAAGAACCTGGAGACCCTCGCAGCAGCGGCTGGTGCTCCTGATTATCAGTCGATAGCGCAAATATTAGAGGCATATGACTGGCAACAGCTGGTCGACAACTACAATGACTGTCCCTACTCCCAGGCCTTCAATCCTAAAATTTTGTTCCCTGCTTACGACAAAGGCGCCACGATTTACGCCGATCAAATTGCCGCGCTCGACGCAGCGATTGCCGCCATTACGAAGAATGGCAGCAGCAGTGCGCCAGCAGGAGATGATATCATCTTCGGCGGCAACATGGCAGGCTGGTTAGCATTTGCCAATACGCTTAAACTACGTTACATCATGCGTCAGTCAAACCTGAGCAACTTCGCTTCGCTGAAAACCGAATTAAATTCAACAGCGAGCGCCGGTTACCTGAATTCGACCCTTGATGCGGAGGCAAATCCCGGTTATACCCTGAACGATGCGTACGGCGGTCAGGAAAGCCCATTCTGGCATGCTTACGGTTATACCCAGAACGATAATCCGGAAAATAACCTGGTAAGGGCCAATAAATACAGCATCTATCTGCTGCATGGCCTTAACGACCCACGTTTGCCCCTGTTTTATCTCCCGGTAGCCGAGCCGACCCCCGGGCCAGATGATACGCCGGGCTCTATACCCCCGGGCACCATGGTTGTGCGCGGCCTTTACTTAGGCGACATAAGCACCAGCGCCGATACTAATGTTGAACAGAGTTTAAGTACCGTGGGACCGGGTTTGCTAAAATCCGCCAGCATGAATGCGGTGATCTTTTCGGCAGCGGAATCGTATTTCCTACAGGCTGAAGCCGTTAGTGACGGGATGTTAACGAGTTCTTCAACCGCACTAACACTCTACCAGGCAGGTATCACTGCATCATTTGAAAGTTTGGGTCTTACCGACGCACAGGCGGCGTCCTATTACGCCCAGCCAAGTGTAGCAACGGCCACTGAGCAGAACATCATTACCCAAAAATATATCGCTTTAAATGGCTACGGGGTGTTTGAGCAGTATAACGAATACAGGAGAACAGGCTACCCTACCGCTATCCCACGTTCAGCTGACGAAGCCACGCTCGGTACAGTTCTGCCAACCAGGATATTGTATCCGGAGGTAGAGTATGACACCAACCTGTCGAACGTAAATGCTGAAGGGACCATTGATCAGTTTACCTCAAAAATATTCTGGGCTTTAACTACGCCGATTGCCACTCCTACGCCCTCACCTGCAGCACATCGATTGGGTAACCGTAAATAAAACACTTTAATAATTTAAAAAAATGAAAAAGAGATTTTATATAAAATTAGCAGTTGTTTCCTTCGCGGCCATGGCTTCCTTAAGTTCGTGCCTGAAGGACTCATCACACTACGTTGATTTTGGCGCGGTGGCGCCCCTCGTTGAGCTGCCCTTAGCGGAAGTTGGCGACGAGGCTGGTATAGGGGGTGTTTTTCAAACAGAAACATACGACCTTGCAAAGGGTTCTTCCGATACCTTGCTCGTTTACGTGAACCTGGCTTCACCGGCGCCGCTCAAATCCAATTTGACCGTTAACCTGTCAGTGACGGACCTCACAACGCTGAACGCGTATAATACAGCGAATGACTCAGGCTTGCAACCTTTGAAGGCCGCTGATTATACCGTTGTAGGAACAACAGGCCTGAACCCGACAATTGATGCAGGCGCCCGCTTGGCCTATGCTAAGATCGTGATCAATGCGGCAGCTATTGGGGTCGATCCCGGTACTTATGTGTTACCTGTGACAATCGAAGGCGATAGCCAGAGTATTGCGATAGCGGGACCCGAGAAAGCGCTGCTGTATAACATCGTTGTTATTAACAGTAATAATGACGGCGCGTACCGGCTAAAGAAATAAGCCAAAACACCAATATTGGTTAAGGCCGCTCCGTCACTTGGAGCGGCCTTTTTTGTTTACAGAAGTGGCCCGATCACTGTTTTTGGTATAGAGGGCGATATTTTGTCCTTTCGAAGGCATTTTAGGTGAAAAATAAGGATGAGGTGCGGCCGTATATTGGCTACCAATAAATCCTTCATTATAAATAGCGAACGCAAACGCGTCGTTCCCCCAAAGCATGCTGAGTACCCACTTCCATAAGGAGTCCTACGCCCACGGCGCACCCTGGAAAAAATAGGGATGACGGGCCAATAGCCAGCGTCTCCCCCAAAGTCGTCCCTTGTTTCGGCGCCCCACGACTATTCAGGCCACGCATCTACGTCGGGGCGTTTACACCAAAGCCTGCAACATCCTTAAACAATATATGCTGATTATCGGTTATTTATAAAAAGTCACTACAAACTTGTTGCAGCACCCCATCGGACATTCACGCCCTTCGCCCGCAATAGCTTTTTTCAACCTCCGTAGTTTTTAGTGAAGCAGGTGGCACGGCGGAGTGCCTGTAAACCGCACTCACTTTCCGCATTTGCAATCATTCCGCACTCGACATTCCCCAATCCGCATTCGAAACCTGCTACCTGATGATGGCCACAAAACCCGATAGTAGCGGCACGCCGGCATTCAGGTTGATGATGTAGTAATAAGTTCCTTCAGGTAACGGGGAACCCTTGTAAGTGCCATTCCAGGGGTTGCCGTAGCCGACGGATTGGAATACCATTTCCCCGTACCTCGAAAAAACCTGTACCGTGCAGTTTGGGTAATCGCCTATTTTTTGAATATCCCAGGTATCGTTGATACCATCGCCATTTGGTGTAAAGGTGTTGGGAATGATGACGTCTGGCGTGACGGTTAAGGCGCCCTGCACGTAGGAAATATTATAATTTGGCGAGTAAGCATCTCCCACGGTAATGGGATACTGACCAGCGGGAGAAGAGGTAACAGCAGTTGTGCTGAGTGCGGGCGGGAAAACGAGCTGCGCGGCAGTATCGTTGTTTTCAAAGCCCTGGTAAGATGCTGTTAGCGGCGGATTGGGCGCGCCGAACGCTTTAGATTTATTATCGGCCGTTATGATAAGGTTAGCCGGGGTGACCGTGCTTTTTAGAATTTCGATATTATTATTGCCGGCGCCCGGGCTGGAGAGCACCAGGTGGCCTGTGTAGCTGGCAACGATGTCGGCGGCTGCCAGGCGGATATACACCGTCGTTGCCGGTATGGTACCGGAGCCGTTTATCGTCACTGTGCTGCTGAAATTCGTATTATCCAGGCTTACTTCAAAGCCGGGCGGCGGCGTTACCGATATGGCCGCCCGCAGGAGAGAGCCGCTAACGGTAAAACTTTCCGGGGGCGATGGGGTGCCGTAGGTAGTTGTAAGTGCCGCCAAAGTGTCTGTGGAGGAAACGATAATGGGTACCGGCCCCGGTGTTACCGTAATGGTAAAAGTGATGGGATTGCCGAAACAGCCGCCGGGCTTAATGCAAAAGGTGTTGATCTCGGGCTTAATACCAACGGGTATGTTTGCAATTACCTGGTTGGATTGGGTGTTGATGACTGCAACTGTATTTGTACCGGTTAAACTCACGTATAAGTATGATCCGTCAGGGCTTATGCAAAGACCGGAAGGAACTCCTTGTTGGATGTCGACATAGCCGATAGCGGCGTTGGTCGCTGTGTCGAAAATTTGCACCATGTTGATGGTGCCTACATCATCTACCAGCACATAAAGCGTTTTGCCATCGGGGCTAATGGCTATTGCAAGCGGGGTACCCATCCCCCCGTAGCCGGCCGGCAGTGTGGCGATGGCCTGTTGGGTCACGGTATTAGCCACCGTCACCACGTCTGTGTTTGCTATATACAAGCGGGTGCTATCAGGGCTGGAAATTATATTGAAATAAGTATACGGCGGCGGATACTTTGGTACACCCGGATAAATGGGTACGGGTATACCGAAGGTTTGTGCATTGCTGCCTGTATTGAACACATTTAGCACCCCCTGGTCGCCATTTTGATCAGCGGCTACGTAAAAAAGGTTGCCACTCACACTGAATGCTATCGCGCTCGCAAAAATCCCGCCGGCAGATTGCGTGGAAATTAGGGCACCCGTTTGCGCGTCGAGAATGAAAACAGTGCCGGACCCCCAGGTGAGCAGGTAGATCTGGCTTCCATCGTGGTTCAGCGCAATCTGGTAGGGATAATTTGGGAAGGGCTTTAATGGAATATAAAGATAATTGACCAGCTTATTGGTTAGGGTATTGATAACCGAAATAGTTGAGGAGCTGGTATCCAGTACATAGAGTTTGCTGCCATCGGGGCTCAATATTTCGCTGGTGGGTCCTTTACCTCCAACAGTTACGGTGGTATCGAGTGTGTTGGTGAGTGTGTTGATGATCGAAACCGTAGGGGATGCATTGTTCGTGACATATGCCATTCCTGCTAACACAGGTGTCACCGTTATGGTATCGACAACAGTTGAGTTGCTGTTACTGAGCACCCTGAAGGTTGGCAAGGAGTCGATTCCGCTTGCTGCCAGGCCAATGTTGGGGTTGCTGCTGGTCCAGCTATACATATTGCCTGTCCCCTCGAAATTCAGTCTTAGCAGTGTGGTGCCGTTCTCCACCGTTATGTTGGGTTCGGGATCGGCTGTCGGCATGGATAACACCGTGCCGGTTACGGCAACCGTTTGCGGTGCAAGGCCGTCGTATGTAAGGACGACCACTCCGCTTACATTTCCGGCAATGGCAGTCGGGCCCAAACGCACGTAAACAGTGTCGATAACGGCTCCTTTCAGGGGAGTTATCGTGATGTTGCTTTTAAAACCTTTATTGAGATTGGTAGAGACCAGAAAGCCCGAAGTTGCGGCAGCATTGATCGTGCCGGTAAGGTTAAAACCCAGCAAAGTAAAGTATTCGTACTCCTGGTTTTCGGACTCCGCGCCCTGGCACGCTGTAATTTGCCCGATCACCCTGCCTGGTGTGATGACAGCCTGGGCATTTGTTCTTTTTGCCGTGAAGAAGAGAAATCCCAATAAAAATAAAATGAGGAAAGCGCTTTTCATATGATAAATACCAGGCCACCGTTCGCGTGCCCGGATCAGGCAGGCACATATTTTTTAAAATTAAGCAATTATTTTTTGTAAGGAGCAATCACCGGACCCCGCCATGACTCGGCATATCCTGGTATCAAACATTTTACTTTAAATGAAGTTTGCGTTATGAATCAAGATGCGAACACTCCGGGATCTTCTCTTATGATCGTTCGAAATTCATAAACCAGCTCACTACACCACCAACTGCCAACTGCCTACCGGAAATTGCTCCTGCCACTCACCACTGCCCACTCACTCCCGATAGCTATCGGGATCACCTGATGATGGCCACAAAACCCGATAGTAGCGGCACGCCGGCATTCAGGTTGATGATGTAGTAATAAGTTCCTTCAGGTAACGGGGAACCCTTGTAAGTGCCATTCCAGGGGTTGCCGTAGCCGACGGATTGGAATACCATTTCCCCGTACCTCGAAAAAACCTGTACCGTGCAGTTTGGGTAATCGCCTATTTTTTGAATATCCCAGGTATCGTTGATACCATCGCCATTTGGTGTAAAGGTGTTGGGAATGATGACGTCTGGCGTGACGGTTAAGGCGCCCTGCACGTAGGAAATATTATAATTTGGCGAGTAAGCATCTCCCACGGTAATGGGATACTGACCAGCGGGAGAAGAGGTAACAGCAGTTGTGCTGAGTGCGGGCGGGAAAACGAGCTGCGCGGCAGTATCGTTGTTTTCAAAGCCCTGGTAAGATGCTGTTAGCGGCGGATTGGGCGCGCCGAACGCTTTAGATTTATTATCGGCCGTTATGATAAGGTTAGCCGGGGTGACCGTGCTTTTTAGAATTTCGATATTATTATTGCCGGCGCCCGGGCTGGAGAGCACCAGGTGGCCTGTGTAGCTGGCAACGATGTCGGCGGCTGCCAGGCGGATATACACCGTCGTTGCCGGTATGGTACCGGAGCCGTTTATCGTCACTGTGCTGCTGAAATTCGTATTATCCAGGCTTACTTCAAAGCCGGGCGGCGGCGTTACCGATATGGCCGCCCGCAGGAGAGAGCCGCTAACGGTAAAACTTTCCGGGGGCGATGGGGTGCCGTAGGTAGTTGTAAGTGCCGCCAAAGTGTCTGTGGAGGAAACGATAATGGGTACCGGCCCCGGTGTTACCGTAATGGTAAAAGTGATGGGATTGCCGAAACAGCCGCCGGGCTTAATGCAAAAGGTGTTGATCTCGGGC
>JABDGE010000050.1:0-5646 GCA_013286235.1 Bacteroidota bacterium | reverse complement strand
TAATGGGTACCGGCCCCGGTGTTACCGTAATGGTAAAAGTGATGGGATTGCCGAAACAGCCGCCGGGCTTAATGCAAAAGGTGTTGATCTCGGGCATGTTGCCGACCGGGATAGACGTGACTATCGTATTAGTGAGTGCATTGATTACAACTACCGTGTTGGCGCCGGTCATGCTTACATATAAATATTTGCCATCGGGACTGATGCACAAACCCGAGGGATTCCCTTGCGATTGTACAAAATTTACGGATGCAGTCATCGCGTTGGTGGCGGTGTTGAATACTTGTACGGCGCTTTGGGTGCCAATGCCCGTTATAAGTACATAAAGCTGTTTGCCATCGGGGCTGATGGCTACGGCAGGGGCGTCGCCCATTCCGGCATACCCGGTTTTGAGTGTAGCGATCCACTTTTGCGTTACGGTGTTTACCACATTAACCACCCCCCCGTTGGCCGTATATAAACGGGTGCTGTCGGGACTCAATACCATGTTAATATAAAAGGGCTCCGGCGGCAGGCCACTGAGCGGTTCGATATAGGCCGAAGGCAGGGCAATTTGAACAGCTTGGGTATTATTAGCTGTGTTGAACGCATAGATCGCTCCGTTAACTCCCTGATTTTCGCCGATATAAAACAGGTTCCCGCTTTCACTAAATATAATTTCGCCGGGATAAAGTCCGCCTGTGTTTAGCCGGGAAATCAAACTGCCGGTTTGTGCATCGAGTATATAAAGTACCCCGTCACCCACGTCAGTAAGGTAAATTTGAGTACCCTCGTGGTTTATAGCCATTTGGTAAGGATATTTTGGGGGATAAGGCGTCACCGGAATATAAAAAAAATTGACGAGTTTATTGGTTATGGTATTAATAACCGAAATAGCTTGCGAGTTAAAATCAAGAACATACAATTTGCTGTCATCAGGGCTCAAAATTTCGTTGCTGGGGTATCTGCTTATACTTGATATGGTGGTATCCAAAGTATTTGTGAGGGTGTTTATAACGGATACAGTGTTGGACAGATTATTGGTAACATAAGCCATCCCGGCTAAAACCGGGGTTACGGTTATCGTGTCAACCACCGTGCCGGCGCTGCTGCTAAGCACCCTGAAGGTCGGGAGGGAATCGATGCCGCTTTGTGCCAGCCCGATGTTGGGGTTGCTGCTTGTCCAGCTGTACATATTGCCTGTCCCCTCGAAATTCAGTCTCGGCAGTGTGGTGCCGTTCTCAACCGTTATGTTGGGTTCAGGATCGGCTGTCGGCATAGATAACACTGTGCCGGTTACGGCGATAGTTTGCGGTGCAAGGCCGTTGTACGTTAGGGCGACCTGTCCGCTTACATTTCCGGCAGGGGCCGTCGGGCCCAATCGCACATAAACAGTGTCGATGACGGCTCCTTTCCGGGGCGTTATGGTGATGTTAGTTTTAAAACCTGTATTGACACTTGTAGACACCACGAAACCTGAAGTTGCCGCAACGTTAATTGTACTGGTGAGGTTAAAACCCAGCAAGGTAAAGTATTCGTATTCCTGGTTTTCGGATTCGGCGCCCTGGCATGCCGTAATTTGCCCTATAGCCCGCCCTGGCGTAATAGCAGCCTGGGCATTTGTTCTTTTTGCCGTAAAGAAAAGAAATCCCAATAAAAATAAAACGAGGAAAGTGCTTTTCATAAGATAAATACCAGGCCACTGTCCGCGTGCCCGGATCAGGCAGGCACATATTCTTTAAAATTAAGCAATTATTTTTTGTAAGAAGAAATCATGCCGGTATGCCACCGGAAATTTCCTGCATGGGAAAAGATTTTCTGCTTTAAATGAAAATTTGCGATTATAGATGGAAATGCAGCCTTTCCGCGTCTTCCCGGAAAATCGGTGAAAATTCAGATAAAACAATCCAACCCAACACTCCCCACTCACGATTCACCACTTCACCTGATGATGGCCACAAAACCCGATAGTAGCGGCACGCCGGCATTCAGGTTGATGATGTAGTAATAAGTTCCTTCGGGCAACGGTGAGCCCTTGTAAGTGCCATTCCAGGGGCTCCCGTATCCGCTTGATTGGAACACCATTTCCCCGTACCGGGAAAACACCTGTACTGTGCAGTTTGGGTAATCGTTTATTTTCTGAATATTCCACATATCATTGATACCATCACCGTTGGGGGTAAAGGTGTTGGGAATGATGACATCGGGCGTTATGGTTAAGGCGCCCTGCAGGTAAGAAATAGTATAGTTGGGAGAATAAGCATCACCCACAGTAATGGGATACCGGCCAACGGGAGATGAAGTAACAGCAGTTGTACTGAGTGCAGGCGGGAAAACGAGCTCTGCAGCAGTATCATTGTTTTCAAACCCCTGGAAGGACGCCGTTAGCGGCGGATTGGGTGCTCCGAACACTTTAAATTTATTATCGGCAGTTATGATCAGGCTAGCGGGGGTGACGGTGCTTTTTAAAATTTCGACATTATTATTGCCGGCGCCGACGCTGGAGAGCACCACATGACCGGTATAGCCGGCAACTATGTCGGCGGCTGCCAGGCGGATATATACGGTTGTTGCCGGTATGGTAGCGGGGCCATTTATCGTTACTGCGTTGCTGAAATTCGTGTTATCCAAGCTTACTTCAAAGCCGGGAGGCGGCGTTACCAGTATGCCCGCCCGCAGCAGCGACCCGCTGACGGTAAAACTTTCTGATGCTGATGGGGTGCCGTAGGTGGTGGTCAGCGCAGCGAGGGTGTCGGCAGAAGAAACAATAACTGGGACAGGTCCGGGATTTACCGTAATGATAAAGCTTATAGGGTTGCCAAAACAGCCGCCCGGTTTAATGCAAAAGGCGTTAATTTCAGGCATGTTGCCGACGGGTATGTTGGCAACTATCTGGCTGGTTTGGGTGTTGATAACAGCAACGGTATTTGTGCCTGTTAAACTCACGTATAAATATGATCCGTCCGGACTTATACAAAGACCGGTAGGAACTCCTTGTGAGATGTCGGCATACCCGACAGCCGCATTGGTCGCTGTATCAAATATTTGCACCATGTTGATGGTGCCTATGCCATTAACCAATGCATAAAGCGTTTTTCCATCGGGGCTTATGGCAAGTGCGATTGCGTTGCCCATTCCGGCGTAGCCGGTGGGTAGTGTCGCTATCGCCTTTTGGGTTTGGGTATTAACCACCGTTACTGCGGAGCCGTTTGCGGTATACAAACGGGTGCTATCCGGGCTGAAAACCATATTGATATAGGGAAACGGTGGCGGCGCTTTTGGTACACCGGGATAAGCCGGTACAGGTATGCTGAAAGTTTGTGTATTGCCGCCGGCATTGAATACATTTAACGCACCTGGAACTCCGTTGTTAGTACCAACGTAAAACAGGTTGCCGCTCGCACTGAAAGCAATTTCGCTCGTGAAAATGCCGCCGGCAGATAGCTCAGAAATTAAGGCGCCCGTTTGTGCGTTGAGAATAAAAATGGTGCCGGCCCCCCAATTGATCAGGTAGATCTGGCTTCCATCGTGGTTCAGTGCAATCTGGTAGGGATAATTGGGGAAGTCGGGTTTTAATGGAATATAAAAAAGATTAGCCAGCTTATTGGTTAGGGTATTGATAACCGAAATAGTTAACGACACAGTATTCAGGACATATAGTTTGCTGCCATCGGGGCTCAATATTTCGCTTGCGGGACCTCTGCCCCCCGCTGTTATGGTTGTATCCAGTGTGTTGGTGAGTGTGTTGATGACGGATACCGCGCCGGATAGTGTATTGGTGACATAGGCAGTTCCGGCTAATACCGGGGTTACGGTTACGGTGTCGGTAACTGTGGTATTGCTGTTACTAAGTACCCTGAAGGCGGGCAATGAATCGATGCCACTGGCCGCCAGGCCAATGTTTGGGTTGCTGCTTGTCCAGCTGTACATATTGCCGGTGCCTTCAAAGTTCAGCCTGGGGAGGCTGGTGCCATTCAGCACGGTTATATTGGGTTCGGGATCCGCAGTCGGCATGTTGAGCACGGTACCGCTTACCGCGACTGTTTGCGGTGCAAGCCCTGCTGAAGTTAGCGCGACAATGCCAGTTACATTCCCGGGCGAATTGGAGGGGCCCAAACGTATATAGACGGTGTCGATAACGGTTCCTTTCCTGGGCGTTATTGTGATATTGGTCTTAAATCCGGTATTTACACTGGTAGACACCAGGAACCCAGAAGTTGCGGCAGCATTGATCGTACCGGTGAGGTTAAAGCCCAGCAACGTAAAATATTCGTATTCCTGGTTCTCCGACTCGGCGCCCTGGCACGCTGTAATTTGCCCGATTACCTGCCCCGGCGTAATTACTGCCTGGGCAAGTGTTCTTTGTACCGTAAAGAAAAGAGACCCCAATAAAAATAAAATGAGTATCGCTCTTTTCATAGGCAGATGTACGGCGGGGCTGAAAGCCACAGCATTCCCGCAGGGTGTTTTAGTTTAAAACTACGCAATTTTTTTTAGTCAGAAGCAATCATAGTCGGTCATCCGCGAATTGGCATATCCAGGTATCAAATATTTTACTTTAAATGAAAATTCAAATGGAAGTTCAAGTATTCCGGACGCTGCCTTTTAACCGCTGCGAATTCAGATAAAATCGACTATCACCATTCACCAATTCACCTGACAATCGTCACAAAACCCGATGATGTAAAATATTGAATTGCTTCATTTGCTGATTCGGCACCCTGGCAGGTGGTAATGCTGCCCGCAACGAAACCCGTAGAAATGGTTTGCCCATGCCCTTTTTCGATCCAAACAAAAAAAGACAGCGATAAAGCCAAAAGGGTTATAAGCAATTTCATACTTCGCTTTTGACGGGATTAGGAATGAAACAGAACGAATCATACTGTTAATTTTAAAAATAGCAATAAAATTTAGTTAAAGGAAATTTGTGTTTCAAGCGGGCAGAGAAATACCACCAACCACATAATGCCGGCGTTTAAATTTTGCTAAAAAAGGTAATGGGTCGAGCTGGTTTTTATTTAATATTTCAAGATGCATATTTATTGAAATATAGCGTAAAAAAATTTCTAAGCTCCGGGATATAATTACTTCGGCCTTTTTGGGTTTTTAGCTGTTCATAAAAAGCTGCAGCCGCCGCTTTGATTCCGACGATTGCAAAAAGTTCTTTTATGGTTTCTTTACCGGCATAGTTAATAAAGAATTCCAATACTACCGGTAATGGTAAATTTTCTTTTTCACTGTCTTTACTATACCAAAACAGGTGGGCGTTTTCCCGTATCAAAGCCTTTAATTCAGGGCTGTTTTCCATAAATTAATCCATGTTCTCTTTAGTAAATATAACGAAAAGTTATCAGCTGTGCAGAATAGATGTACTAAAATCCATGAAGAAAACAATATAAAAAAATGTCATAATATTTGTATTAGGTAATAGTAACAGCGTCAAGATGAAAGAGCAAAAAAGAAATAAAGATCAGGCCGTCAAAAAGACGCCTGACTTTGAGTTTACGGTAGACGAGTCGCTTAATAAATACAAAGGCCCTGAATATACGCCTCCTAAATTAGAAGAAATCGAGAAAATGTTTAGCAAACAAGCTGTTCATCACTAAAATTTTTCTGCTGGAGACTGTGTTTCCCCCATTACCACAGCTACCAGCATTTTCAGTCGGT
>JABDGE010000049.1 GCA_013286235.1 Bacteroidota bacterium | reverse complement strand
CGCGTGGATTCAAAACGGGTGGTCCTGAAAGCATACGGTCCCGGAGGGTTGTCGCCGCAGCGGATATTGGCCGCTTTCAGGGAAGTATATCCCGGCAAGCATGATACAATTGAAACAGCGATAACCAAAGACTGGACAACCGATAAGTTTGCTCCGGCCTGCGAAATGGAGCCTTTCGCCATTGGCACGATGCACAAATTCTGGCCCCGGCTAATGCTGCCGGATGGAAGAATATACTTTGCCGGAACATATGCCGACAACATGAGCCGCGGCATGGAATCGTGCCTTCGCTCGGCCCAACGGGTGGCGAAGGAAATACAGCAGCTTTGATTCCGCAATCTCGGTAAAGCCGATCTACATCAGCTATAGGCTATAAAGAAAATCGATGACCAAAAAAAGAATTTCCATCTATCATAGCATATTGCCTGTTTCTTTTGTGCTCGTCACAAATTTTTCAGGCCGGTTAGATTCTCCTGTCATCACTCAGCAACAGAACACACCGCCGGTCGTAACGATCGTCAACCCCAAAAATAACGACGCCTTTAATTTGGATGATGCTGTTAACTACCAAATTACGGTTGCCGATAAGCAGGACGGAGATTCAAAGTATGATGAAATAAATGCGAACGAGGTATTGCTCCGCATACAATATATTAGCGATAGGTCGAAACTCCGCAGACTGCTCAATAAACGCCCAAACCCCGACCCGCCCGGGTTCGCCGCAATCAGGGCATCAAACTGCTTTAACTGCCACAATTTCAAGAGCAAGGCTATGGGGCCATCATTTTTCGAGATCAGCAAACGTTATCCCGCTACCCGGGCAAACCTGGATACACTGACCAAACGTGTGAGCCAGGGTTCAACCGGAATTTGGGGCAACGAAAAAATGCCCAGCCATCCGGAACTGTCACCGGCTGAAACTGCCGCGGCCGTACAATGGATATTAAAGCATGCGGCTGACCCGGGGATTAACTATCTGCCCGGTCTACGGGGGCAATTCAGGCCGGGCGAGATTATGCCGTCCAATAAAAAAGCAGGCGCCTTTATCTTAACCGCCAGCTACACCGATCACGGTTTAAAGGACGCACCCGGCAAACAACGCCTGACGGGTGAGAATGCTGTGGTGATCTTTTGTAAATAAAACAAAATCGGCCTTCGCCTGAATATTATCACATTTTGGATTAAGCGGCAGCTTAATTAGATTTGGTGAACTTAAAACAAAAACAATTATGGAGTGGTACAATTATCTGGCCGCCTTTTTTGCAGGTGCATTCCTCGCAAATGCGGCACCTCATTATGTTAAAGGTGTTTGCGGCGACAAATTTCCTTCGCCTTTTTCCCAGCCTCCCGGCAAGGGCCTTTCATCCCCGGTAACCAATGTGCTTTGGGGGTTGTTCAATGTGGTCGTTGGATATTTTCTGGTAAAGGCCGGCTATGTAGGGCGGTCCAATTGCCCGGCGCTTGTCACGTTTTTCGTAGGCGCGACGGTCATGAGCCTGATGCTGGCCAATAATTTTCAGAAAAAGGATAAAGAATAGTCCGGAAGTCCGAAAGACGCTGCGACTGTCCGCCAGTTGGCGGGTAACTACAGTTATATAGAAGTCTAAAATAAAAGGCTTTATGTCCGCCAGCTGGCGGATAACTCTTAGAAGTGCATTTTAACCACAGATCGCAAAGAATGCACAGGAGAACACAGCGGCCAAAATGGACAAACTATCAAGACTCTGTGGCCTCTATGCCTCCTCCGTGTGTGGTTAACCTTTTAGACTTTAGTTATATGGAGAGTCTGGATTACCGCAGTTTCTCGGTCATATCAAAATGATCGATCTCTTCCGAACCCGATGGCCGTTTGTTATACGCGGAATAAAGGACATACCTGACATTCTCATCAATGCCCGGCATGAGTTTGCTGAGACTTTTTTGGACCAGCAAATTTTCCTTTTTTACAGCAGTTGTGTCGCTGATGTTGATATGCGTCATGTAATAAACCTCCGGAAACGTCCCTTCGGTGCTTTTCAAATTATAAACCCGCACAATCATCGGCCCTGTCGGTACATCGTGCAATATTAATGGGAACTTATACTTTTCGTTGGCTTCGTCAACCACATCTGCATAAAGCGAGTGCAGGCTATCCGCATCCGGGTACTGCCATATCTCGGATGGCTTAATACAGGTAACCGCCAGCGCCAGTGTATTCAAGGCCGCAATCAAGTGTTTTTTGGCATATTGCGACTTACCAAGCTGGTAAAGTTCGGGACCGGTCTTACCATTTATCGTATATGGCGAAACATCCAATTCAGTTATCCGCCACCCATAATCCAATTTGGCATAAATAAGGCTTATCAGGTATTTGTTATCCGACTTCTTCGGCTCAAAAAATGCAAAGTACATTTCAGGCGCCGTGCCCGGATATTGCAGGCCATACCGATTTATATTTTCCCCGGTGGCCGGCACTGTATCGGCATCTTTAAACCGGTTTACAACATAATATTCGGCCAGCGGCACATATTCATCGTCGGTAAGGCGGTTACTGATCAATTCCACCTGCCGTTCTGTATAAGTTTCATCAATAAGTTCCTTGCTGAGCATTGACTTAATGCTTTTCAGCTTGTTGGCTTTCAGGTAACCCAGCGCTTCTTTATTCATGTCGTGAAACTTGCTCCTGTTCCATGAGCTTATTTTCCCGTCCTTCCAGATGCCTGGCGAAGGCGGTTTGCAGGCGGCAAGCATCAGCATTAAACAAAGCGGCGCTATCAATGTAAAGCGATGCCGTAAAAGGTGGTTCATAGAATTTTATTTAGTCCGAACCCCGATAGCTATAGGGACCGAAAGAAGCTGCAGCAGACGTTTCGGCAAAAATAGCTTTTTGTTATGCAGCGGGCGAAATATTTACAAACTTCGCACCGAACATAAGTATATAAAACCGGTTAGACGAAAATGCCGAACATTTTATTTTTTGGAGACAGTTTGACAGCGGGATACGGCCTTGCCAATCCGGCCATTGAGTCTTTTCCGGCGCTTATAGGACGAAAGCTGCAAATTGAAAACCCCCGGTTCCTGGTCATTAATGCAGGCCAGAGCGGCGACACTTCAGGCGGCGGCTTAAACCGCATCGACTATTGGCTAAGCCGGCCGGTGGATGTATTTGTGCTGGAACTGGGTATTAATGACGTGATTCGTCAAATTCCACCATCAACCACTCAAAAAAATTTGCAGGCCATCATTTATAAGGTGAAGACAAAATACCCGACCGCAAAAATGGCCCTGATGGGCATGCGGCTGCCTGACTTTTTACATTCGTCCTATTCGGCTCAGTTCAATTCCATTTATGTGCAAATTGCAGCTGCCAACCAAATGGCCCTTGTTCCCTTTTTCCTCGAGGGTGTTGCAGGCAAGTCCAATTTGAACCTTCGCGATAAGATACATCCCTCGGCCGAAGGCTATAAGGTCATCGCCGCTAACGTTTGGCCCGTAATACAGCGATTAATCGCAGGGTAATAAAAAATTCCCGATTTGGAAAATTCGCATGCCGCATCTGCTTGTAAGGGTAAATCGGCCATGGTGCTTTAACAATTCAATCAAAATGCAGCAAATGGCGCCTATTCTTGTTGCTCTAAAAAAACATTTAATATATTTAGCATTCAATTTTCCTGGTTTGAGGCAATTTAAAGAGTTAAAGGAATTTATTTTAGGCAGGCTGCGTACGGGATTGCCCGTACATTTATCCTATCACAATGTCGATCACACACTTGATGTGCTGCATGCGGCAGAAATTCTGGCAGACAAGGAGGGTATTGATCAGTTAGACAAGGAGCTGCTGCTTACCGCCGCACTTTTTCACGACACCGGGTTCTTGAATGGCCGTGAGGAGCATGAAGCATTATCCTGCGAATTTGCGCGTAAATATTTACCTGCACACGGCTATCATCCCGACAAGGTCGACCGATTATGCAGCATCATTATGGCAACCCGGATACCGCAATCCCCGGCCTGTAAATTGGCTGAAATCTTATGCGACGCCGACCTGGATTATTTGGGCCGCAATGATTTTTTCCCCTTAAGTCAAAATCTGTTTACGGAACTACTCAGTGAAGGATTGGTAAAAGACGAAGTGGAGTGGAACCTGCAACAGGCAGATTTTATGGGTAATCATCGTTATTTTACCAAAACTGCTATACATTTGCGCACATCGGTGCAGCAACAGCATATTGAACAGATAAAAGCAAAGATCACAAGCAAGGTATTTAATGAAAACCAGTAATTATTCTCCTTCTGCTGCCGTAAAAGACACACTGTACATTATATCCGGCATTTTAATTTGCGGTTTTGCGCTCAAAAGTTTCCTGGTACCCAATAGTTTTTTCGATGGGGGGGTAACCGGTATTTCCCTGCTCATTTCCGAGTTGTATCACATCAACATTGCCTACGTCATCATCCCTGCCAATATCCCTTTTATCATTATGGGGATGTTCCAGATCAATAAACGATACGCATGGAGAACGCTGGCTGCCATTATTGGCGTAGGCATCTGTTTGCAGTTTATACCCTATCCGCAGGGCATTACACATGACAAGTTACTGGTTTGTATTTTTGGCGGTGTGTTCATGGGCGGTGGCGTTGGTTTGGCCATTCGCGGCGGCTGCGCCCTGGATGGCATCGAGGTTTTGGCGCTTTATACCCTCAAACGGAGCAGTTTTACAATCAGCGAGATCATCCTCGGTATCAATATCATCATATTCTCTATCGCCGCGTTTAAACTCGGCCTGCCGACGGCCTTATATTCCATCATCACTTATTACGCCGCGTCGCAGACCATAAATTTTGTGATCGAGGGACTCGAAGAATACACCGGTTTCACCATCATATCAGGTCAGAGTGAGCTGATCAAAGAAAAACTGGTGCTCGAGTTGGGCCGTGGCATCACCATCTATAAGGGTGAGCGCGGGTTTTTAAAAGACAGCTTCGACGTGAGCCATCCGGTGGACATCATCTTTACCGTAGTAACCCGCCTCGAAGTGCGTCGCTTGCGTAACATCGTTTACAGCATCGATCCCAAGGCGTTTATGTTCACCAGCACCATCAAAGAAGCTTCCGGCGGTGTGTTAAAAAAGAGGGCCAGACATTAGTGGTGAGTAGTCAGTTGGCAGTCGGCAGTCGGCAGTGAGGCGTGGGTGGTGAATGGTGAATTGTTTAAATTTAAAACGATTCGACGAATACTTGGCTAACGTAGAGGTCGCCTATTTGTAGTACTGGTCTTACTCAATGAAACGCTTATCTTTTAATCGCGCCAGGTAAATATCAAGCTCCATATCCCCCATTCCATATATCTTTTCGGTATCCCAAAATACGCGCATCATTTCTTCGCGCGAATGATAGCCCAGGCTGTAGACATCCAACAGCTTTTGTTCCACATAATTCAGCCCCTGTCCATTAACAAGCAGTCGTTTTAATTGTGCTTCCAGTGCCGGCTTCAAACAGTGCAGGCTGCCCCAAAACGAATTCGTGCCGATGTAATTTTCCAGCAATGCAGCATCCCTGCTTATGTAAATCTCCCAGGCTTCCCTCGCCACCACAAAATCCATGGCGCTAAGCTGCAGTCGTATGTTATCATACAGGTAATCCAGTTCTTCACCGTTTAGTTCGCCCATACCCCTGAAGTGTTCCTTGCCCGGAAACGCTGAAGGAGATATCAAAAATATCGCCGGCGACGAAAGATCTGTTTTCTGTTTAACATAGGCCAGCACACCCAGCATATTTACCTGGCAATGCAGGTCAAACTCAAACCAGAGGTTTAATTCCTCATAAGGTTCATCCAAATGCACCAGTTCATTCAGCACATTTTGCTGGTAGTTTTCCGGTGATTCCCCGGAATTGCCGCAAATCCAATCCATCCGCTTGCGCCAAAAATCGCCCGAAGTAACATTTTCAGCCAGGGGTCCCTCACTGAATACTTCGCGCCAAACCATCACATCGCCTTCGAGGCCAGTGTCGTTAAAGCTTTGCGCGGTGGAATCACCATTTAGGATATGAAGGATGTTCATGGATTTTAATTTGATGTATCAATAACGTCAAATCTACGTATTTGTGGGTAACAAGTTTGATGTGGAGGATGGCAGATTGTGATTCCAACTCTTCCGGTTTCTGCTCACTGCCGGTGTCCCAATCAGGTAGTGGCTGGTCTTCGTCATTCATCCATTATTGCCGGTGTCCCGACCGGCAACGGACAAATTCATTAGAAAACCCAATTTTCATTCTTCCACTTGAAAGACTTCATCCGGTTCGTCGCCGGATTTTGGTCATGTGTCGCAGTTTTCATTAGACACTTCACCCGGTTTCCCCGCCACTTCGGCTCATTATTTTGCACTTTCACCAACAAGAATTAATCCTTTTCTTTTTGTTATTGTCCAAAAAACAGTTCCCGCCAGCCGGGATTGTTGATTTGATAAATATTAATTCTTAATGCCATGAAAGCAATTTTTAACAATATTTTGGTTTACTCCTTTATGCTGGCCGCCGGTGCATTTTTGATTGTATTGGGGGTCGAACTGTTTCGGATATATTAACACACAGCAATGGTTGACAGCTGCAGACCGGGTGACATTCCGGCTGTTTTCCACGAGGCTACCTGTCTATGGAAAAACTTTCTGCAGCTCATTTGCTGTATCGGCTGTTAACGCAGCGTATATTAAATTCAATGAGCCGCCGCGTTCCTTGTATATTTCAATCGCCCGAGCCTCCGCTTCAATTTTTTTTGCCTTCCGCAAATATTTTTAATTCTTTTTTTTATATTTAGTTCCAAATTTCAACTCCGCAGCATCCGGGGAGAGATTGCCCTAATAATTTAATTCCCGACACAATGAATCCAATATTCAATAAAATACTGATGGGCATAGTTTTCGTTGCTGCCAGTATATTTTTGATAGCATTGGTAGTTACACTTTATCACGCGTATATGCTCAACAAGCATTGACGGCCCTCAAAAGTCATCAAAATTCAATCCCGCAATATAGCAATCCGCTATATTTGCCGGAACCATGAAAAAAATACTGACCTCCATTTTTAGCTGCTGTATATTCATCGCCGCTGCGCAGGATCACTCCGAAAATTTAGTACAATATGTTCGCCCAATCATCGGCTCCTCCCGGATGGGCCACGTATTTCCGGGCGCTACGGTGCCTTTTGGGATGGTACAGCTGAGCCCCGAAACCGATACCATAAGCTACGACCTCAACGGCCATTATAACCCCGATGTGTACAAGTATTGCGCCGGTTACCAGTACGAAGATAAAACCATCGTCGGCTTTAGCCATACGCATTTCAGCGGTACCGGCCATTCCGATCTCGGGGACTTCCTGATCATGCCCACCGTTGGTCCGCTGAAGCTTAACCCCGGCACCGCCGACAAACCCGGCAGCGGCTATCGTTCGGGCTATTCGCATGCCCACGAAGTAAGCGAGGCCAACTACTACCGCGTAAAGCTCGACGCCTACAATATCCTTGCCGAAATGACCACCACCACGCGCGTAGGCTTTCACCAGTACACCTTTCCTAAATCGGACGATGCCCATGTTATTTTAGACCTCATGGCGGGCATCTACAACTATCCCGATAAAAATGTATGGGTATATATGCGCCGTGTAAATGACAGCACCGTTGCCGGGTACCGCATTACCAATGGCTGGGCCCGCACCCGGACGCTCTATTTCGCTATGACCTTCAACAAACCATTTATCCAGATGGGTTACAAAAATTTCAGCAAGCGCGAGGTGTACGGAGGATTTTGGGGCAAGTTCAGCCGGGCAAAAAACTTTCCCGAAATCGCAGGCAGGCAGCTCCGCACCTGGTTCGATTTTAAAACCACCGAAGGCGAAAAGATAAAGATCAAATTTGCCATTTCGCCGGTGAGCATCGAGAGCGCGCTTAATAATATGTGGGCAGAGACCCCCGGCTGGGATTTTGAAAAAGTTAAAAATGATGGACAGCAACTATGGGAAAGCGAGTTGCACAAAATTGTGATAGAAGGCAGTCGAGACGATATGGAGAACTTTTATACCTCCATGTACCACGCCATGATCAACCCTACGGTTTACATGGATGTGGACGGCAAATACAAGGGCCTGGACCAGCAGGTACACCAGGCAGATGGCTTTACTAACTATACCACCTTTTCGCTTTGGGACACGCACCGCGCGCTGCATCCGCTGTTCAATATCATCGAGACCAAACGTAACGCCGACATGATAAAAAGCATGCTGGCTCACTTCGATCAAAGTCCGGAACGCATGCTGCCCATATGGAGCAATTCGGCAAACGAAAACTGGTGCATGAGCGGCTATCACAGTGTTGCCGTTATCGCCGACGCCATCGTGAAAGGCAATGCTCCCTTTGACGCCAATAAAGCCCTCGACGCTGCTGTAACCACCGCCAATCACCGCGACTATGAAAGCATAGGCGACTTTAACGATATCGGCTACATCCCTGATGAAAAGGACGGAAACTCCGTATCATCCACGCTGGAGTATGCCTATGATGATTGGGCAATCGCGCAAATGGCAAAAAAGCTGGGGCGTACAGACGTGTACGACACTTTTATCAAACGGTCGCAGAACTATCGCAATGTATATGACCCCAAATCTGGCTTTATGCATCCGCGAATGGCGGATGGCAGTTTCCGAAAGAAATTCGATCCATTTACGACTATCGACCAGGGCTTTATCGAAGGTAATGCCTGGAATTATACCCTATACGTGCCGCATGATGTACCAGGATTGATCGGCTTGATGGGCGGCGAAAAACGGTTTATTACCTATATCGACAGCCTGTTTAGCTACGACCTGCCAGACAAGTATTTCGCTGAAACCGAGGACATCACTAAGGATGGAATCATCGGCAATTATGTTCACGGCAACGAACCGTCGCACCAGGTAGCTTACCTGTACGACTGGACCTCCCAACCCTGGAAAACGCAGGATAAAATTCGCATGATCCTGAAAAAAATGTACAAAAACACGCCCGACGGCCTCGGCGGCAACGACGATACGGGCCAAATGAGCGCCTGGTACATATTCAGTGCCTTGGGATTTTATCCGGTGGCCCCCGGCTCAGACCAGTACGCTATTGGCAGCCCGGCAGTTGGGCATGCAGTGATCAATTTGGAGAACGGCAAAACCTTTACCATCATCGTAAAAAACCAAAGCGATAAAAATGTTTATGTCCAGAAGATTTTGTTGAACGGCGCGCCGCTGGGGGTTTATTTTATCAGTCACGCGGATATTATGAATGGCGGGGAAATCACTTTTGTGATGGGGCCAAGCACAAATAACAGGCGTTAAATTATTTTTGTAGCGTTTCAAGGATTCCGAGCGTACTTGCTTAAAACACCAGCTATCATCATGAAACCACAAAGCCTGCTCGCAATGATCCTATTCTTTTCCATAGTAACCAGTTGTGTGAAGCCCGGATGCGACCCTTTAAACATGAATGGTCCAATGTCCCCGGCAGGTTCATGGCAGCTCATGCAGGATAGCACCTCAAATTGGTTGTTAAACACACCGGCGGTGAATACCAATTATATCGGAGTTGCCGGGGATTATTTTGATTTCAGGACGGATGGTTTTTGCTATACCAAAGAAGGCAATGTTTACGATACGCTCGCCTACCAGTTAGTTTCTCCGAAAAGCATCATTTTACAAAATTTCGGGCTGGTTGTTAATGGATCAACGGAGCCAAGTGTTTTAACCCAAACCAACAATACCGCCAACATTACAACACACAATATTCCCACTCTCGACGGGACTATATTCCGCGAAGTGAATTTGAAAAGATAGATTTTTTGCATTTTTCTGTCAGTTAAATACTATCCTGTCCCATTTAGTGGCTGTTGCACAACTCCATTTGGCCGATTGTTGATAAATAAGCTTGGTTAATAAATTGATCATGAGCTATATGGAAATTCTTGGCCGGCTGATTTTTTCTATCCGGGAAATCGCAGTGTTCGAGCGGGGTTGTGCAACGGACATTGAAACCAATGGACAATCGGCAATTTACAAACGGCTTTAGCCAAATCCAGCGAGCAGATTAGCCGGGCGTTAACAACACAACCATTTTTATGAAGAAAATTTATTTCACACCGGTAAGATAAACTTTGCCCATTTACGCAATTGGTTATAGAACCTAAATATTTAGTGCTATACCGACACCACTGCACCTGAAATCAATCTCCCCTTCAATAAATTCCTTACTTTTGAAACATGGCCAAAGTACAGTCCTTTTTAAATAACCCCTACCAGGAGAACACCTATGTTTTATACGATGAAACCGGCGAATGCGCGATCATTGACCCGGGTATGGAGACCGGCTGGGAACAAAACGCCGTGGTGAATTTTATACGCCAGCATGCACTTAAACCGGTTATCCTGCTAAATACCCATTGCCACATCGACCATGTCTTAGGCAATAAGTTCATTTTTGAGCAATACGGCCTGAAGCCGCAATTCAATATTGGCGAACTTCCCCTATTAGAAGCCGTTATCTCTTATGCGCCTGCCATGGGTATTGTTTATGATCCATCGCCTGTACCCGACCTATTCTTGCCCGAAGAAGGCAGCATATTTTTCGGCAATACGGAACTGCAATTGATTTTCGCGCCGGGCCATTCGCCGGCCCATTTGTGCTTTTACGATAAACAAACTAACCTGCTGATAGGCGGAGATGTCTTATTTCGCGGAAGCATCGGCCGGGCCGACCTGCCCGGGGGTAATATGACGCAACTGCTTAACAATATTGAACAAAAGCTTTTTACATTGCCCGAAGATTGTATTGTTTACCCGGGTCATGGGCCGGAAACGACCATCGGCTACGAAAAACAAAACAATCCGTTTTTTAATTAGTTTTGAGGCTACCCGCCATTAAACTCCAGCCCAGCGAACTTGAATACGTCCATATATATAGCCCGCCGATACCTTTTCTCGAGGAAGAAGATGCATGCCATCAACATCATTTCGGGCATTTCCATGCTGGGGGTATTGATCGGAAGCGCGGCGCTGATCATTATCTTGTCGGTTTTTAATGGCTTCGAGGTTACCATACTTTCGCTCAATGGAAATTTCAGTCCCGAAATACAGATCGAGCCGCGCCTGGGCAAAACTTTTGATCCCAATACTCCCTTCTTTAATTCTTTGGCGAAGGACCCCCGGGTTTTTTCATTCACACAAGTGTTACAGGAAAAGGCGCTGATCAAATATAATGGCAGGCCCTTTATCGGCACCATTAAAGGCGTTAGCGATGACTTTTTAAAAACTCCCCTGTTGGACAGCATTGTACAAGTAGGGTCGTTTACCCTGAAATCAGGCGACCAGGATTACGCGGTGATCGGATCGGAAGTGCAGAACAGCCTCAGTATCAATGTACGCGATCCGCTTGCGACGATGGAGATCTATTCTCCAAGGCGCCCGATGGGTAATGTATCCGATCCCCTGAGCGAGTTTGTTGTTCGGTCAATAACCCCGTCGGGGGCATTCGCCGTTGGACAGGATTTTGACGATATGGTGGTGGCGCCGCTCCGGTTTGTGCGCCAACTGCTTGACCAGCCTGTGGATGTGTCAGCATTGGAAATAAATTATAAAAAAGGCGCCGACCTCGATGCCATCCAGCTAGCGATGGAAAAAGCCATCGGCAAAGACTTTACCGTTAAAAACCGCCGCGAGCAAAATACCGAATTGTACAAAACATTAAATTACGAACGATGGTTTATATTTATGATATTGACTTTTGTGCTCATTATCGCCATATTTAATATTATTGGCTCACTTACCATGCTGGTGATTGATAAAAGGAAAGACATTGCCATATTGACCAGTTTAGGCGCTAATAAAAGGCTGATACAAGGCATCTTCTTTTTCGAAGGGATGATGATCTCCATAACCGGTTGCATAACAGGCATACTATTAGGACTCGGATTTTGTATATTGCAGCAGCAATTTGGTTTGGTAAAAATGGGATCGAAGATGTCGATGATCGACGCTTACCCTATTTCACTGCGGTTCAGCGATTTTATACTGGTTTTTTTAACGGTCGGCGTTATCGCGGTGATAGCATCAGGGATCAGCTCCCGCCTAAGTATTAAGGGATTAAATGATATTAAACAGGACCTGTAATCGATTTATGCGAGCTTGTTTTACATTTTTTTTTATTTTTTTGATCGGGATCGTTCTCGTTTCCTGCCAAGGCAATTCCGGTAAAAGTAGCTTCGTGGTTTACAAAGGCGTTTATAGCTTTGGCCCGGAGCAAAAATCTTTTAAGGATTGCGACAACGGTGGCGAATTTTGGGTAACCGACAGTTCAAAGCAGCTTGAGCTTCAGTATTCGCAATTAAAATTTGAAAAACCTTACGAGCCCGTATATGTTGAAGTGGAAGGGATAAAAATGCGCTCCGGAAAGGAAGGCCTCGGCGCCGAGTACGATAGCACACTTGTGGTGCATAAATTAATAAAAATTACGAAGGAGATACCGGACGGGATGTGCAATTAAGCTTTTAGCTGAAAGCTGAGAGACCAAAGCTGAAACCAGTTTACGGATTATGGATGAGTCCAAAATACGATACCGATGTCTTGATTAAATCAGGGAAATTCGACTAAATTCGAGATAACTAGTGTCATTAAAATAACAATAATATAGCCTAAAGGCATTAGCTTTGAGCTTTGGTCTTTCTGCTTTAAGCTTTGTACCAAAAACCATAATATAGCATAGAGACTTTGGCTTTCCGCTTTGGTCTTTCCGCTTTAAGCTTTCTACATATGGAATCAAAACGTCAGCAAAAATTTTCAGGGGTTATACAGCAGGACCTCGCAGCTATCTTTCAACGGGAAGGCGCCAATTACTTACCCAATACGCTTATCACCATAACCAAAGTGAGAGTGACCCCGGATTTGGCTATTGCGCGGGTATTCCTTAGCTTTTTTAATAATGGTAACGCACAGTCGGCCCTGCAAACCATTAAATTGCACGCCAACGAGATTCGCTACAAGCTTGGCGCCAGGATCAAAGACCAGGTAAGAATTATTCCGCAACTGGAGTTTTTTATCGATGATACAGGCGACTACGTAGAACGCATGGATAAAATATTCGAGAAAATCAGCCGCGAGGAACGGCAGTCGGAAACAGAATAACGGTGAAGAGCCCCGTCGCCCGGCTGAATGACTTCGTAAAAGCCAACTTGTCAAAAATCGGCAAAGTGGTCGATTTTGACCCGGCACAGGATAAGCTGTACCAATTTGACTTAACTGCGGGAAACAAAGAGCTCGAAGCAGCAACCATTTCGGATACCGTAAAATTCAGCTTTTGGGTCAGCCAAAAACTCAAGACAAATGGCTGCAGGTACGGGATTGGCGGCTACCTCGAAAACCGCACCATTTACGCCTATAGCCCGCTGTTTAACAACGCGAGTAATGAACGGACCCTGCACTTAGGGCTGGACATATGGGCCGCAGATGGGACGCCAGTTTACGCCCCTCTAAACGGAAAAGTATACAGTTTCCAGGACAATAATAATTTCGGTGATTACGGCCCAACGATAATTTTGAAACATGACCTGGACGGCCTGCAATTGTATACGCTTTATGGCCACCTAAGCCGCAAAAGCCTTGAAGGATTGGTCATCGGCGCCAGATTGGCTTCCAGACAGCAGATAGCCACTTTTGGAAATGCTAAAGAAAACGGCAACTGGCCGCCGCACCTTCATTTTCAGCTGATGTTTGATATGCAGGGCAAGCGGGGAGACTATCCCGGCGTTTGCAATCCTACCGAAATGGGACAGTACCTCGCAAACATAGCCGATCCGCAAATTTTACTGCAATTTCCTCGTGCTGTGAATGCCTGAGCACAGAAAGTAACTAAAAGGCTCCGGGGCAAAAAGAAGCAGCGCCGGACCGGTTTCTGCCGGCTACTCGGTTAGAATAAAAAATGGCAAAAGGCAAAAGGAACCAAATGGGGCACAAATGCCCACTCAAACAAAAGCGATTTTTTACCAGTCACTTCTATATAACTCCAGTTATTTTTGCAGAAACGTCAGTTGCAGCTTCTTTCGGTCTTCCGGAATTTACTGACTTCCGGACTAAACTAAAACCTGTTTATTACGCCGCTGCCGCTTTTTGAACTATTAACAATTTTGGCGGTACCAGTGTAGTTTACATCGCCGGAGCCATGTACAGCAGCATCAACTTTGTCGCTGGCATTTACCTGGGCTTTGCCTGAACCGGAAACATGCACGGCAGACGTTGCGGTAACAAGGTCACGCCCTGTAAAATTTCCCGAGCCCGCTACCCTGACAGTTGAGTTTTCGGCACTGCCGGATAACTTCATATTCCCCGAGCCTGAAATGCGGCTTGCTAATTTTTTCACATCCACTTTGCCCTGCAGACTGCCCGAACCTCTTAGCCTTAATTTTAAGGAAGTAGTGGAAAGGCCTTCATTAAAAACAATATTGCCTGAACCGGAAACAGTTATGGCATCCAGGTCTTTCGCTGTTATATACACAACTATTTTTTTATGGTTATGCCACACGCTCTTTTCGCTGTACCAGCTTTTGTAACCCTGGCCCCAGTTGTCGTGCCGTTGGTGTATTTTTAATATGCTGCCACCCACTTCAGTAACAATCCTTTCTAAAGGAATATCTCCCGGCGCTTCAAATTTCACCGACTCTACAGGCCCCTGCGTTAGGTGCACTTCGAACGGGCCCCCTATTTTTATACTTGTAAATCCCGAAAGATGACGGTCGACGACTTTGGAAGTGTCTGCACTTATGGTTAGGTGAGGTTTTGCGAAGGCGCTGCCGGCGCCGGCCACAAGTACAACAGCCAATAAAAATTTAGTTAGTGATCTCATGGTTTATTTATTTTACACAGAAGACGACAGGAAAAACAATTAGGTTACAATAAAATGAAAAAATATAGGGCTCTTGCAAAATAAATTTAGATTCGTTTCCGCTATCGGGACCGGCCCGTTTTAAAAATATTCAGAATGTCAAATTAACCCCAAAGGGCTGCATAGCCGCCCGCTTTATTTATTTTTGCCTAAATACATTATTATCAGCATGAAGGTACTGTTATCTTATCTTTCTAAACACCGCTGGATTGTGGCGCTTGCCCTCCTGATGGCGGCGTTCAATATCGGCTTTTCACTACTTGATCCTTATATAACCGGTCGTATTGTCGACGTGGTAATTGAGCAGCGCAACAAACTTGTATATGCCGATTACCTTCACAAAGTAATAACATTAGTAAGCTACGCCATCGGTGTGGCCATGGTATCCCGTATAGCCAAAAACTTCCAGGATTATTTCACCAACATCATCACGCAAAAAACCGGAGCGGAAATGTATGCCGATGGCTTACGGCATTCATTGGAACTGCCTTACCAGGTTTTTGAAGACCAGCGCAGCGGCGAAACGCTGGGTATCTTGCAAAAGGTACGGCTGGACTGCCAGGCATTTATCACCTCGTTCATCGGCATATTATTCGTAAGCATCATCGGGATGGTATTTGTGATCGTCTATTCCGTAACAGTAAATTACCAGGTTACATTGGTTTACTTCAGTGCCATCCCGGTGATCGCCTTTGTGAGCATGGCGATGAGCCGCAACATAAAAAAAGTACAGAAAACCATCGTAGCAGAAACCACGGCGTTAGCCGGTTCAACAACGGAGTCGCTTAGAAATATAGAGTTGGTAAAAAGCCTCGGCCTCACCAAACAGGAAATCGAACGGCTTAACAATACAACTTATAAAATCTTGGACCTGGAGCTTAAAAAGGTAAAGTACGTACGCAGCATGAGCTTTGTACAAGGCACGGTAGTGAATTTTGTACGCAGCACAATGGTTGTGGTGTTACTCCTCCTCATCTTTAAGCATACCCTTTCGCCCGGACAGTATTTTAGCTTCCTCTTTTATTCATTTTTCCTCTTTAATCCCCTGCAGGAGTTGGGTAATGTGATGCAGTCATGGAGGGAGGCCCAGGTATCCCTTGATAATTTTCATAAAATAACAAGTACCCCCATCGACATCAAACCCGAAAAACCTGTGCTACTTGAGAAAGTGCAAACCCTAACTTTTGAAAATGTTAGCTTCAAGCATTTGACGGCCAACAGGAATGCACTCAACCATATCAGTTTTGAAACGCGGAGCGGCGAAACAATCGCTTTCGTCGGTCCGTCCGGTTCTGGCAAGACAACATTGGTTAAGCTGCTGGTAGGCCTATACCAGCCGCTGGAAGGTGATATCCTTTATAACAATATATTGAGCAAAGAAATTGACCTGGATCAGCTGCGCGAGAAGATAGGTTTTGTAACCCAGGATACACAATTGTTTTCGGGCACTATTCGCGAGAACCTGCTGTTTGTGCGGCCAGGCGCCAGCGACGAAGAATGCATGCGCGTGCTCGACCGTGCTGCCTGCCAAACCCTGTTAGCAAGGGCCGACAAAGGTCTGAGCACGGTTATCGGGGAAGGCGGTGTGAAGGTTTCGGGCGGTGAAAAGCAACGCTTATCCATAGCCCGCGCCTTATTGCGCAAACCGGATATCCTGGTGTTTGATGAGGCAACATCTTCGCTCGATTCCATTACCGAAGAAGAAATTACCGATACCATCCGCGACGTTTCTGAAATGGAGAACCACATTACCATCCTGATCGCTCACCGGCTTTCAACCATCATGCATGCCGATAAAATATTCGTATTGGAAAAAGGGCATATTGTTGAATCAGGCCAGCATTTCGATCTGCTATCGCAAAAAGGCCTGTACTACGCCATGTGGCGGCAGCAGATCGGCGAGAAAATGTCGGTGGAGGTGTAAAAATAGGCCATCCTTATTCCTCGCCCTTTCATTGTCCACACTTGAATGACTTGGCTTCCGTTGGGAGCGTCCACACACCCGATTGTGCGCAGTGTGTTTACCAATCTTCACACTCATGCATCTCTCTGAATGTGAAAGGCGCCCTAACTCCTGCTCACAACTGCAAACTGGAAACTGCCCACTGCAAACCGCCCTTTACATCGTCCGTCGCGGCCTTTTATTTTTTACCTCGTCGCCAGGTTTCCCTACTTTCGTATAGGAAGGAGCACGGAAATTTGGCGAAAAAGTCTTTGTCGGTTTTTTCTGAATAACAGTTTCTTCTTCTGTGATCGACGCTTTCAGTTGCCGTTGTTCGCCGATGGAAATTCCATCTAAAGCTTTAACAGCTTCCTCTGCGGCGGCCCGGTCAAGCATTTCAATAAATGCGAAACCTTTTGAAACCCGCGTTTTCTTGTCGCGCACCATCTTGATGGTACTCACCTGGCCAAACGGCATAAACAGCTTTACCAGGTCTATTTCATTCATTGTGTGCTTAAAGCCGCCGACATAAACTTTCGTCATTCCATTTTTTTGATTCGCAAATGTAATAAAGTGGAACTTAGAACAAACAAAAGGTCATTATAAAAATTAACGATGTGCGTCATCTGCTTTTTTTGCTTGACTATTATGACATTTACGGCACGCACACATCAATATGATTTATCCATATGGCAGCGCGATCGGCATTAGCATTGAAGTCGGCCAGCATAAAATCCTTATTGTAAGTCACCTTTTGCTTACAGTATAATTTACCGTTCACTACAACCGATATGGGCTTGTTGAGGTCAATCATTTCGGGCGACAACAATATCGAAAAACACTTTACATCCGAAGTTTCCACGGTAAACAGGTTGTTTTTAAAGGTGGCTTTTATCGCTCCCGATCTCTTGTTGTATTTATACGCCCTCAATAATGTGTCGCGAATTATGACGGTGTCTTTTTTGCCCATTACGACCCATTTTTTTATTTCGAAATTAATATTTTTATGCCAGGCCGCCCGTTTGGCGGTTGTATCCAGCGCCGTGATCCGGAGCCAGTCGCAGCGCCCGTATTTTACATCATCGCATTCCCAAAATATTTTGGGGTGGAAAGGATCGCGCTTTCTTCCCGCCAGGTCGTCAAACAGTAATATATATGCTGGTTCCGATTCATCAAATTTTGGAAACCAATGAGGGAAACCCGTATATCGGTGATCCTGGTAATCTGCCCCTATTTTTTTCATCGCCACGGATAAAGAATCGTTAGCGCCAGGCGGGTAGTAATAATCCTGGTCGGTAGATACATTAAAGAACGAGCGGTTAAAGATATTCCGGATATAAGTCCCGCCTGTTTCTACCCTCGGCCTGGTATTAAACCCATAAAAAGCCGCGAAGGGCGAAGGCTGCTTCATTGAGTAAGAGAATGAGCCCGTAGCCCCATTGGAATGACCGGTAATAAATACGCGGTTATCATCCACATTGATCACCTGCTTGATCTGTTTCAGCATGGCCGGCACCATAAAAAAGCCGGCATCCGGGTACATCCAGTTATAATCGCGGTTGCCATGAGGATAAACCATGATAACATCCCCTGCATATTTGGTATAATAACGATTCCAGCCGCCTGTATCCCAACCAGGTTCCACCATATCCAGATAACCGACGTTGGAACTGACTGCCCCATGCAGAAAAAACAATACAGCATAGGATCTTTTGGGATTATAATTGGGCGGCATTACTACTAAAAACGCGGTATGAGTACTGTCTGTAATTTGAAACTGCAGGGAAAGATATTTTTCGCTGATGGCAGGGTAGCTGTTGTAATGCTTTATTTTTTGATAAGCTACGTCGGCTTTATCCTCCCGCAGGTCGAGCTTTTTTTGCATCGCCTCATTTTCGATCCTGCGCTGGATAGTAAGGACTGAATCCACTTTTTTCCGTTCCTTTTCCGCTATCTCCCGCTCTTTAGCCTCCACTCCGGCTATTATAGTTTTCCATTGCGGATCATTCTTCAGAAAATCGAAGTTTTTGTCATGCATTAGCTCTTTGCTGAACACAAAAACACGCTCTGAATAATTACACCTCACATAAGCCCGGATAGCCTCCAGCGTCTTCCCCCTGTCATTAGCCAAGCTCCATGATAAAGCCGAGCGATAGGCTATGCCATTGGACGCATCGCTCTTTAGGTACAGATCGTAATTGGTACCCGCGCATGCGTAATCCTTCGCTTTAAAGCACGAATCGCCTTTGGCAATATAATTTTGAGCGAAAAGTAATTGCGGAACAAAAAGTAACAGGAAGAAAAGTTTTTTCATTGCGGGTTTCATTTCCGGATAAAAATCACAGCAAAACATTTCCTAAAAGAATGCAATTGACAAACCACCGATTATCATTGATGAACCGATATTCGGATGAATATTCGCTTTCGTCAATAAAGATTGCCTGTTGACGTATTTTTAAAGCGATTAACCCTAAACCCGTTATATATTTAGCTCATGAAGCGCAAAAAGATCATATACATCCATATCATCGCATGGTGTGTTCTGTTCTTCAGTGCAGTTTGGCTGAACTATAGCAATAGCCGTACTCCGGAAGATCTGCATACCTTTTTCAAGAACTTGGTTATACAAGCCTTTTATCAAACCATACCTATAAGCTGTTTCTATGGAAGCTATTTCTTTGTGGCGCCCCGGTTTTTTGCGTACCGGCGATATTTACGCGGTATCGGCTATTCCATCTTAACATTAACCGGGATCACTATTCTGCGCTATTTGCTGGAGTATCATTTCTTTATCCCCATTTTTAATTTTGACAATTACGGCGGACATCCCTGGCCGGTAAAAGATTATATCGAGAATATCTTCCTTTACTATTTCCCAAAATACTTTATCTACGGCCAACTGTATTTTTTTGCCGAAAACTGGTACAAGGACAAGCAATTGAAGCAAGAGCTGCAAAAGGAAAAATCAAATGCAGAACTGGCCTTTTTGCGCTCGCAGATCAACCCGCATTTTTTATTCAATACCATCAATGATATCTACTCACTTACTTATCAAAAGTCTGAACAGGCTCCCGAAGCTTTGCTTAAACTATCAGAACTATTGCGCTATATGCTGCGCGAAGGCAATGCGGATATGATGCCCTTGCGGTTGGAAATAAAATACCTGGAGAATGTATTCGAGTTGCAGCGTATCGGCGCCAAGGGAAGAGCATATATCAATTTCGAGGTGGAAGGTTATGTGGGTGAACAACAAGTGGCGTCCCTGCTTTTTATCGCATTTGTCGAAAACGCTTTTAAACACGGTATTTTAAATGATACGGAAAACCCGATCTTTGTACATTTAACGGCCAATAATGAAAGTGTCAGCTTTTCTATCCGCAATAAGAAAAATCACTCCCAAAAGGATCCTACCGGAGGTATCGGGCTAAGTAATGTAAAGCGTAGGCTCGGGTTGATCTATCCCCGCAAACATCAGCTGGATATTAGCGACGGGGATGAATTTTATACCGTTAATTTGGTTTTGCAAACAGGCCTATGAGTATCCGTTGCTTAATTATTGATGACAAGCCTTTGGCCATAGATATTTTAGCCGACTTTGCGCGGAAGATACCTTTTCTGGAATTAGTAGCCACTACAACCGACCCGATCGAAGGCTTGTCCATTGTGAGGCAGCAGCAGGTCGACCTGGTTTTTTTGGATATCCAGATGCCGGAGCTCACCGGTCTGCAATTTATGAAGATTGCAGGTAAACAATGCAAAGTGATACTGACCACCGCTTATGCTAAATATGCACTGGAGAGTTTTGAGCACGATGTGATTGACTATTTATTGAAACCTGTTGCGTTCGATCGCTTTTACCGCGCTGCAGAGAAAGCGCTGAAAATGTTAGCAAATGACGGCAAGAGCCAAGCCACAGAAAAAAATGAAAGCGCGATTGACGATCAGAAACGGGCAGAATACCTTTTCATCAAAGTGGAGCACCGCATACAAAAGGTAAATCTTCGTGATATCCTCTTTATCGAAGGCCTGCAAAACTATATCACGCTGAATACTATCGAAGGCCGCATCATGAGCCTGCAGACCCTGAAAAAGATCGGGGAGCAGTTACCATCAAATGAATTTGTGCGGGTACACAAATCCTACATCGTATCCCTGCGGCATATTACATCTGTTGAGCGAAGCCGTATTAACATAAATGAACAAGTAATTCCGATTGGAGACAGTTATCGGGACGATTTTTACAAATTAGTCGATAGCTGATTTCGCAACTTCGATGATAAGTTCACCCCCCCTGCCGCAAGCGTCCCCGCTTGTGGCAGGAGTGGTTCATCCCCGGCCCAGCAGTTCATCCAGTTTATTGCGCTCGGTTTGCAGTTCGCGGGCAAGCTTCTTTTCTTTTTCGTTGGCTTTGGCCTTGAAGGCTTTGTGTTCTTCTTCCAGCTCGGTGTAAAGCTGGCTGCGGTAACGAGCTTCCCGGCGATAAATAGCCGAGCGCGAGATAACCACAACGGTTGTTATACCAAGGGCGATGATCAGGCCCCATACAAGGAGGTTATAGGTGGTTTTAGGCAGTATCAATCCAAAAATGTCCATCCCGTTCCTGCGGGCGTCCGAAGTGCTCAGGGCGTCACCCTCGGTATTTAATTCAGACTTAAGGCTATCGATTTCTTTATTCTGCGTATTGATCTGTGAAACGGCGCCCTTTAGCTTGGCCCTGTTAGCATTGAGCGTATCCGACGCATTTTTCCAAAGGGCCGAGATTAGCGGTTGCTGGTAATGGTAAACTTTGCCGAGCAGGTATTGATACTGGCCATTGAGCGTCTTGTCCGTATAAGAAGGCGCCGGCGTTGCGGGTGCGGTATCGGGTTTCACCAGGCCAGGCTCAACCGGTGCATGTGCCACTGAGTCGGCCTTTTTTGCGTAGTATTTATAAGAGTGCCGTTTATAGGTATATTTAGGCAACGCTTTTACGGGAGCTTTCTTTTTTATGCTGTCTTGTGCAAAGCCTGCCAATGTTCCCAGGCACAAAAGTATTACGATAACTGTTAACCTCGCCATAAAAATCGTTTATTAAGTAAAATTAGTATTTTGACAACAAAAGATGAAGTTTTGTTTGCGTGCAGACGCTTTTGCGAAAACCCACTCATCACGGATAGTCAAACTTAAATAGTTGTTACGGCAGGATAATTGACCACTCGCCAGTAAATATACGGCGCAAACTATACTTCCGGCATCAGCGACGGAAAAAACAAATATATTAGCGGCATGAACATAGGTATGATCGGCCTGGGGGATATGGGCCGCCTGTATGCCAAAGCCTTTTCCACGGCCGGCTACCAGGTTTGCGGCTGCGATTTGCCGGAGAACCGGCAAAAGCTTGAGGCCGAATTGGGGCCTTTTAACATCCGGCTGATGGAGAACGGCAAGGACGTGGCCCGCATGTCCGACCTTATTATCTATTCTGTTGAGGCGGATCGTATGGCCCGTGTTGTGGCTGAATGCGGTCCATCCACCAAATACGGCGCCATTGTGGCCGGGCAGACATCCGTGAAAACTCCGGAAATTGAAACCTTCGAAAAACACCTGCCGGCCGATGCCCAGATCATTACCTTCCACGCCATGCACGGCCCCGGTTTTGCACCCAAAGGGCAAAAACTCATCTTAATTAAACATAGAGCAGATGAGGCCGCCTATCAACGCATGTTCGATCTTTTCACAGCTGTAGAAACTGACATTGTTGAAATACCCGACTACCACGAACATGATAAAATTGTGGCCGATACCCAGGCGGTAACGCATGTCGGCTTTGAAAGCATGGGCACCGCCTGGAAAGAGGCCGGCTTTTTCCCCTGGGAAAACGCATCGTACGTAGGCGGGATTGACAATGTAAAGATTCTGACTACCCTGCGTATTTTCAGCTATAAGGCACACGTTTATGCCGGTTTGGCAATCCTGAACCCCTATGCGCGCCAGCAGGTAAAGCGTTATGCCATATCCGAGTCGGAGTTGTTTAAACTAATGATCCGGGAGGAGGAGGAGGCATTCCGGCAAAGGTTGTACCGGGCCCGGGATTTTGTGTTTCATGAAAGCCGCAAGCCCATTATGCTGAACGACAACGTGATGAAGGAGTTCTCCCTTTCGGATAATGCCCACCTCCGCAAGCCCAATTCGCACCTGAGCATCCTGAGCATGGTGGATGCCTGGTACCACCTGGGTGTAAACCCGTACGACAACCTCATCTGCCAAACGCCACCGTTCAGATTGAGGCTTGGCATTGCAGAATATCTTTTCAAAAACGACGAACTGCTGGAAGAATCTATTGAGACAGCCCTATACGACAAAACCATTCGCGGCGACGACCTCGAATTCCATTCAGCCGTAAGGGACTGGTCGGCCCTCATCGGCTACGGCGATATGGAAGGGTACAAAAAGCATTTCAACGAGGTACAAGCATTTTTTAAAGGCCGCCTCGAAGAAGGCAACAAGCAAAGCGCCGAACTGATCAGGCGGCTGATGGAGTGACTGAGTGTCGAGTTGATAGTCGTTAATCGTTCCGATAACTATCGGGATGCCATTCCGAATTCTGCAATAACCTAACTCCGAAGTCGAAAATAAATCCGAAATCGAACATCGGAAATCCGAAATAGACCACTCACAACTCACAATTCACCATTCACTACTCACTATCCGCCGCAAACAGCGTCCAGGGATACGCCTTCATGTCCCTTAAATATTTGCCCTGGGTTTTTACATATTCGGGATGGGCCTTTAAGAAAGGCGCCGCCAGGAAATCGTCGCCATGTGGATGGCCCATATGCGCCCAGAATTCCATTTTGCCGGCAAGATCGGCAGTGGTTACCTTGCCCTGCACCGCACCCATCGGGAAGAATGGCCCTTCGTTAAATTCTTTACACCCAAGCGGGTCCTGGTCTATGTGCCCATCGATCACGCAACGGTCAAAAGCCTGTTTATTGTTCAGCGCATCATAGGTATCCCCTTCAATTACTTTGCCGGTCGAATCGTCGAGCTTGCCTTTATATTGCCCGTGCACCAGTTGTTCCATCCGTTTCTTACGGGCGTTTGGCGAAGTAGTAGGGTCGTTTACATCAAAAGTGGTTTCTTCCTTCACCAGCTTCGGATCACTGGCGAAGTTGGAACCGATGAAAGCAGTGTCCTTCGAGCGCCAAAGGTGGTAGTCTTTTAAGCCAAGCTCCAATTTCGCCACTTCGTTGGTTTTGGTATCGCCGATCAGCCAGTCGTTGGCGTAGCCCCCGTTGTTATCGGTGATCATTATTTTCACAGCGTCATCGATGCTGTTGCTGTATTGTGCCGCTTTGCGCGCCCTTACAAACTCGGGCGTTTTGGTGGTATCGTATCCATTAAACTGGGTTATGGTAGTTTCGGTTATCAGGATGCCGCTTTTAGTGATGAGGAAATCATCGCCGCTATGGATGAAGCCGGGGCCGCAATCCATTAATATTTCATTGCCTTTTTCGGGCTTGATGTCGGCTATTTCGTTCCAGCGTTCCCCTTCGATATAATCTGTCCAGTTATTATGGGCTATTACTATTTTATGGTCTTTGGTATAGCTACCGGTCGCAATAAAGGCGCTGCAATTGCCCGGCGCCCTGTTATCGCCGCTGCCGGGTTTTACTTTATTCATCAATGTTGGCACATAGTATCCGGGCAGCTCATAAATCGCATTCATCGCCGTGATATCCAGCGAATCGTATTTAAAGCCCTTTGCCTGCAGGCCTTCGGCAATGCCTTTAATTTCGTCCTGGTATTCCTTGTCAATCTTTTTCCATAAAAAACGCTTTGATGCCGCCCGGTAAAAAGCCCAATCCTTTCCACTGCTGCTGGGCAGGTAATATTGCAGCACTTTTATGAAAGTATCGATCTCTTTAGACACGAGGTAGCCATGCTGGTAGCCAATATCCGCAGGAGAACCCGAGAGGTGCACATAGATCCATCCGTTCTTGTCTTCGCGGGTCGCGTTGCCGAGGCGTTCGTTTGTTTGCTTGCAGCTAAAGAGCACACAAAGGATAAAAAATACCGGGATGAGCTTTAAGTACGTTTTCATGGATTTTGCAGCTTAAATTAATTTGACGGATGAATTTATGAAAAAATCTTTAAAAAGCACATCATCCTGTAAAACGACATATTAAATCCCTGAATATTTTGGCAGCTATTGCTCTTTTTCGCTATTACCCGACCGCACATGCAGCCGTTGACCGGTTTGCCAGGCCATTTCCATAAACTTCATCAATTCAGCAGAGGTAATATCGCAATCCTTGTACAGCCTGGCATGATGTACAAAAAACCGGTCAGCGAGGTTTTCGATCTTATAAAAGCAGGCTGCACCGGCAAATGGCTGTACCAGCACCAGGTGTATATCGATATAGTTCGAGCCAATTTTATTAATGGAGCAAAAACGCATTTGGGTTAACAATGCAACCCTTGTTTTAACCGGGTGCAGCTCAAACGGGCCGATTCGCCGGTAAGCTTGGAGAAAAGATTCAAAGAGCCTTATGCTTTCATCCGCCTTCCCTCTTAAGAAATCATCAACCGTATAGCTTCCGCAGGAGTGGGATTGATTTTTATTATAAAACTGATGCCGGCATTTTGGGCAGGTCCACATTGCTGATCTTTTTCATCATAAATTTACAATATTTTCCAGTTAATAAGAGTATTTGGTCCGCTACCGGCCTTTTGTTTTAATGTACATATAAACAATGCCGCCGATGACTATTATTGCGAGTACGACAAGGCCGGTTTTGCCCTTCCGCTTGTCCTGGCGCATAAGCCAGACAAGGAAGGCCACAAATGGCAGTACAAATACCGCCCAGAAGATAAATGATGCGAATGCCATGTATTTTATTTAGCCGGTGGTATATAACCCAGCTGCGTTTGTTATTTACTAAAATTTATTCGACGATAATCCGATAGTCGTCAAGGTTCCTAAAACGGCATTCTTGCCAGCGGGGCAATGTTTTGGCCGGCAAAGTCCCCCTTTAAATACTTATAATATCCCGCAATGGCAATCATGGCGGCATTATCGGTGCAATACTCCATTTTAGGGATAAAGCTTTCCCATCCGTTTCTTTGGCACAATGCTACCAATCCTTGCCTTAACCCGGTATTTGCAGAGACGCCTCCCGCCAGGGCGATATCTTTTATCCCATATTCCTTTGCAGCCCGTTCCAGCTTATTCAGTAAGATGGTCGCTATCCGCTTTTCAACCGAGGCGCAAATGTCATTCAAATTTTTCTGAATAAAATCGGGATCCCCGGCTACATGATCCCTTATGAAATAAAGTATCGCCGTTTTAAGCCCGCTGAAACTGAAATCGAGTCCGGGTATCTGCGGTTCCGGGAACCGGTAGACATCGGGGTTGCCTAAACGCGCGTATTTATCGATGAGCGGCCCGCCCGGGTAGGGCAAACCCAATATCTTGCTGGTTTTATCCATCGCTTCGCCAGCGGCATCATCCAGCGTCTGGCCAATTACCTGCATGTCAAAATAATCCTTTACCAGTACGATCTGCGTATGACCGCCGGATACGGTTAGGCACAGAAAGGGAAAGGATGGTTTATGATCACCGATAAAATGAGCCAGCACATGGGCCTGCATATGGTTTACCTCAATAAGCGGTATATTTTTTGCCAGCGCAAAAGCTTTTGCGAATGATACGCCCACCAGCAGGGAGCCTAAAAGACCCGGGCCGCGGGTAAACGCTACGGCATCGACATCATTTTTACTTACATTTGCGTTCAATAAAGCCTGTTGTACAGCAGGGACGATATTTTGCTGGTGAACCCTTGAAGCAAGCTCGGGCACAACACCGCCGTAGGCTTCGTGAATAGTTTGATTGGCTATCACGTTGCTTAAGATGTGGCCGTCGGCACATATGGCTGCCGATGTTTCATCGCACGAAGATTCGATCCCAAGTATAACTGACAAGTTTTGACGATTGACTTATTGTTGCAGGACAGTAATGTTGAATTGTTTTTTCATTACGTTAAACTATACCCCAGTAATGCTGTTAAAACATACAATAGATTACCACGCATTGATCCACTTACCATCCAGACTGCAAAGTTATTAAAAAAGCACTCAAAATAGCGTTAAGTATTGTGCTGGGCATCCTGCTGTTCCTCAGCATTGTGTTCCTCATTTTTCAATATAAGCCGGTTCAAACCTGGGCGGCAAAAAAGGCTGCAGATTATTTATCAAACAAGCTTCATACTAAAATCGGCATCAGCGGCTTATACATTGAGCCGTTTACGTCTGTGGCTATAGACAGCCTGTATGTACTTGACCAGCAGAAGGACACGCTTTTGAGCACGCCCCGGCTAAGGGTTGCGCTAAGTGGTTTCTCGCTTTTCGGCAGCCAAAATAAACACGTTATCGATTTTAAGCAGATCGAGTTGGATAACGGATCGGTTTATCTTAAAAACGAAAAAGACGGCCATTCAAATTTTCAATTCATCATCGATTCATTAAGCTCGCACGACACCAGCAAGGCGCCCCCCTGAAAGACCCGGATCCGCTAATTGAGATTTTTGTACCTGATCTGAAAATACCCGACCAGGGCACTTTTGTAGGACAGTTTAATTCGGCCAAAGATGTCGCTGACCTAAATGTATATGTTAAGACGATAAAGTTGGGCAAAACCGTGTTCCATGATTTTATCATCGATGAAAGCACCGTGAGAGACTCGCTCGTGCTAAACTTATCATTAAATAAAGTGGATATTACGGACAGCCTGTTCATAAAAAATATAACGCTTTTGAACGTGGTAAAAAATGACAGCCTGAGCTTTAACGTGAAGCTGTCTGACCAAAATGCGGTAAATTCACTCGATTTGTACGGGCTGGTTAACTTTGGCCGCGATACGACGGCTAAGATGGAGCTGCTTCCTTCGGAGATCGTATTGGAACGCCAGGACTGGAAACTACAGCGCAAGGCGCGGGTAATTTTGCTGAAGGGCAAAACACAGGTTTCGGGATTTGAATTGTCAAACGGGCAGCAAAACGTTAAAATAAACGGCTTTATTTCAGATAATGTTGCCGACGAGTTGAAGGTAACTTTTGAAAAGTTTAGCATGGCCACATTAAACCAGCTCACAAAAGCCGGCGGTGTTCGGCTAAAAGGGACGCTAAACG
>JABDGE010000048.1 GCA_013286235.1 Bacteroidota bacterium | reverse complement strand
TTTTCCGTTCGTTCCAGGTTTTTAGCTTGATGATCACCATGCCGTAGGCGCTGCCGCTGCCCGCCAAAAAGTTAAATCCTACAATCTGGAGAGATCGGTCGACGTATGGTAATGAACGGGCGATACTGTCGATCTTTTTGGTTACAGCCGAGGTGCGGTCCATTCCCGAAGAAGGCGGAAGGGTAATGCCGGCAAACACCGTTCCCTGGTCCTCGCTCGGCACAAAGCTGGCCGGCGTGGTTTTTATCAGTAAAGCCAGCGATATGCCAAAGGCGATAACGCCAACCACCACGATCCATTTTTTCCGCGCAAAAAAGCCCACCGAGTGTTCGTATTTGCTTTTTACAGCATCAAAAACGATATCAAAACGCTTGTAGAAAAAGTTAAACCAGCGTTTCTTTTTTTCCTCTTCGGAATGCGGCCTTAGGAATATGGCGCACAAAGCCGGGCTCAATGTAAGCGCATTTACCGCCGATAGCAGGATGGCAACCGCCAGGGTAATGCCAAACTGTTTGTAAAATACGCCGGTGGATCCGCTGATGAACGTCACCGGCAGAAACACCGCGGACATGACAAGCGTAATGGAAATAATAGCGCCTGATATCTCATTCATGGCGTCAACCGATGCTTTTCGGGCCGATTTATAGCCTTTATCCAGCTTGGCGTGAACAGCTTCTACCACAACGATGGCATCGTCCACAACGATCCCGATGGCCAAAACCATGGCAAACAGCGTGAGCAGGTTAATCGTAAACCCAAACAGGTTTAAAAAGAAAAATGTCCCGATAATGGCAACGGGCACGGCTATCGCCGGAATGAGCGTGGACCGAAAATCCTGCAGGAAGACAAACACCACGATAAATACCAGGATAAAGGCTTCTATCAGCGTACTGATCACTTTTTCAATAGAGGCGTTCAGGTATTCGTTGGCATCGACCATGTAGGTGATCTTCAAGCCTTTTGGAAACGAGGCGGAGGCCGTTTCGAGGATCTCTTTGGTTTGGTTGATCACATCGCGGGCATTGGAGCCGGAAGCTTGTGTAATGCCTACGCCAATCGCGGGCAGCCCGTTGGCCTTGAGGTCTACGGAATAGTCAAGTGCGCCCAGCTCCAGGCGGGCCACATCGTTTAAGCGCAGCAACTGGCCGTTACCTACCGATTTGATGATGATGTTTCCAAATTCCTGCGCGTTTTTTAAGCGGCCGGTATACCGGATCACGTACTGGAAAGATTCATGGCTGTTTTCGCCAAACTTGCCGGGGGCAGCCTCGATATTCTGCTCATTCAGTGCGTTGGTAATGTCGTCGGGAACCAGCCCATATCTCGACATCACATCGGGCTTTAACCATATCCGCATCGAATAGTCGCGGTCGGTAAATATCTGTACATTGCCCACGCCGTTCACCCGCTGAATAGCTGGTACAAGGTTTATTTTGGAATAGTTTTGCAGGAAAGTAGCATCGTAAGCCGGGTTGTCGCTGGATAGCGTAAATATCAGCAGGTTACTGTTCTGGCTTTTTTCAACGGTTACGCCCGCCTCAGTAACCACTTGCGGCAAAAGGCTGGCTGCCCTTGCCACACGGTTTTGAACGTTCACGGCAGCAATATCGGGGTTGATACCAACCTTGAAGAAGATAGATATAGATGCCGAACCGTCGTTCCCAGCCGAAGAGGTCATATAGGTCATATTCTCCACCCCGTTGATCTGTTCTTCGAGGGGAACGATCACGCTTTTCAATACCACATCGGCATTAGCTCCGCTGTAATTGGCAGATACCTGCACAGTAGGCGGAGCAATGTCGGGGTATTGCGAAATCGGCAGGTTAAACAGGCCGATCAAACCCAAAATAACCAGCAACACCGAAATTACAGTGGAAAGTACAGGGCGTTCTATGAACCGTTTTAGCATAGTGTTTTGTAGGGTAGAGACGCCCTGACCCATCGGGGCGTCTCTACGTTAATTCAATCCTTTATAAACCTCATCAGCGTTAGCGTCAACCGGCTTTATCTCCGTTCCGTCCTGCAAATTATTGGCGCTTTCGATGATGATCCGGTCGCCGGTCTTCAGTCCGCCTGTTATAATATAAAATTGGCCGGGAGTATTATCCATGGCTGTTATGGCCACGTTCTTAACCTTGTTCTTGCTGTCAACCAGGTAAGCAAAACGTTTGTCCTGCAACTCGTAGGTAACGTCCTGCGGTATGATGAGCACATCCTTTACCAGCTTCGGAATGCGCACGGTTGCACTGGCCCCGCTGCGCAAAAGCCCTTGTGGGTTCGGAAAGCCAGCCCTGAAATTAGCCGAACCGGTGCTGGTATTGATGAGGCCGTTTACTGTCTCCACCTTTCCCTTATGATCGTAAATGCTGCCATCAGACAGCATAAGCGTCACAGGCGGCATGTTATTTAATTTCGATCGAAAGCTCGTGTTGCTGCTGTCGCGGCTGAAGTCGAGCAATTGCTTTTCATTCATCGCGAAATACACATATACTGTTGCCGTGTTATATACAGTGGTCAGCGGATCGGCAGTGGTGCTCGTTACCAGGCTGCCCAATTTATAGGGAAGGGAGCCGATGACCCCATCCACCGGGCTTACAATGGTGGTATAACCTACATTGATGCGGGCATTCTCCAGAGCCGCTTTGGCCTGGGCCAGGGCAGCCTGCTTAGTCTGCAAGGTAAGCTGTGCCGACTCGAGTTCATAATGGCTGATGATATCCTTTTCAACCAGCGGCTTGACCTTGTTTACCTGTAAGGTTGCCGTATTTACATCTGCCTCGGCCGTTTTTATTCCGGCCTCGGCGGTGCGCACATCCTGTTCGTATTGGGGCGCGTTGATCTTAAACAGCAACTGTCCTTTTTTTACGAGCGAACCCTCATCAACGTAGATCTTTTCCACGAATCCGTCTACTTTTGGCCTGATCTCGATATTTTGTTGCCCCTGTATATTTGCAGGATAATCGTTATTTAAGGTGACCGACCGGGGTTGCAAAGTCAGCACCTTGTACGATTGTATGCCCTGGGCGAAACCCGCTTCACCCGGTTGCTTATTATTATTTCCGCAGGAAACCAGCAAGAGCAGGGACGGTACAAGGACGATAGCTTTCTGCTTTAAATCCGATAGTTTGATCAAAGAAATTGAGTTCAGTACCCGTTGGTTTGTATTCATTAAACTGTGATGTTCAGAAACCTGTTAAGCCCGCATAAACGCGGTGTTATTTGTTTTTCGGGAGCGGCGGAGGCACGACGCCCTTTGTTACATAAGATGTTCAACCCGGTAATTTGTTGCAAAAATTATATTTTCTTCCCATATAGTCCGAAATATTTCAACAAAAGGGTATTTTATTTAAACGATTTGCTTTCGGAATGCCTTTGCAGGGCGCCACGCATAGGCTAAGCCCACTTGCTCAGGAACTGGCTGAAGGCTTCTTTATACTGATCGCCTACCGTAATGTTTACCTTCCCGATCTGCAGGGCATTGCGGGTGATAGAGTTGATCTTGTCCAACGAAACGATAAAAGAGCGATGTACCCGCATGAATTTTTTGGAAGGCAATTTTTCTTCCAGCGATTTAAGGCTGGTGAGTGATAAGATGGGCTTCTCGGCGCTTTTGAGCCAAACTTTTACATAATCCTTCAACCCCTCGATATAAAGTATGTCGTTCAGGGCGATGCGCACCAGCTGGTATTCCACTTTAAGGAAGAGGTATTCATCTTCTATCCGCTCCTCCGGCGCCGGAGCAGCAGTGGCAGCCACGCCCGGTGTGTTGGAACGCTCAACAAGTTCTGCGTAGTTTAATGCCTTTGTTGCGGCATGCAGAAACTCCTCGTAATTGAACGGTTTCAGCAAGTAGCCGAGCGCATCCACCTTATAACCTTCAAGGGCAAACTGATTATAGGCCGTCGTGAAGATAATGCGTGGCTTGTTGCTTTTGCTGTTGTCGATCACCCGGGCAAGCTCGATGCCATTCAGATCCGGCATCTGGATATCAAGAAAGATTACATCGATCTTTTGTGTATGAACAGCTTTTAGCGCGTCAACGGCGCTTGAGTACTTACCGGTGAGGTTCAAAAACGGTGTTTGCTGAATAAACGAAGTGACCAGGCCAAGGGCCAGCGGCTCATCATCAACGGCGATACAATTTAATATCATGACAGATCAAGCGTTAAGTGCACTGCATACGTGTTGGCGGCGGCATCTTCGGTTATCTTCAGGGTGTGTTTGCCCGGGTACAGCAAATCCAGCCTCCGGCGGGTATTGTTGAGCCCTATGCCGCTGCCCGCCTCTAAGTTATTATTTTGTTCTTTAATAACCGTATTCACCACCAGTAAATCAACCACCGAATTGTGCTGGCTTATGCTGATATCGATAGAGCTGGGGTTAGTTGCGCTCACTCCATGTTTGAAAGCATTCTCGATAAAAGGCAAAAAGATCATCGGCGCAATGGCCATGTCCTTCAACGCGTTAGGCGAATTAAATTCAATCTTTACAGCATCGGTTAGCCGCAATTGCATCAAACTGATGTAGTCTTTTACAAAAGCAATTTCCTGGCTTAGGTGCGTAGTCGCGTTTTGCGTGTCGTATAGCACATAGCGCATCATCCTGGATAATTGGTGAATGGCTTTGCGTGAAGTATCCACATTAATGTGGGTGAGCGCATAAATATTATTCAGCGTGTTGAAGAAGAAGTGCGGATTGATCTGGGCTTTTAGGAAAGATAATTCGGAACTGATACGATCCTGCTCCATTTCCTGGTGGATGATGCGGTCCTTCTGCCATTTTTCCATCACAGTAATGCTCGTACTAATGCCCAAAACCAGTGCGCAGGTGCCTATCATAGGTGCGATCATACCGATTTCCCATTCCCGGTGCGGATCGTGATGACGATGCGGCGGACCCCCTTTATGGAAAGCCGCATCCATCAGCTGTGGCAGCTTAAGCCATTCATCTACATAGCCGTTAATCAAAACTATGATAGTCGCAACACCCACCACGATCAGGAAATAGGCGACAGTTTTATTTTTCAATAAAAAAAGGGGAACTATTATTTCAGAATTGAGGTAAAATGTAACCACCAGCAGGCCAAAAATAATGTTTTGCTTTATCCAAAGCTGGTACGGCAGCGAAACGTTCCAGGTTAATGGCTGAAAGAAAAACAACAGCATCCCAAATACCGCCCACGCCAGTACATGGATGAGTACAGTTACCAGTTTACTTTTCGATTTCGTAAATATCATTTCATATAGAGTTGAAAGCGTTATAAGCGGTTTTTAAAGATCATCGGTTCAAATTAATGCCCGTAAAACCTAACAATTCAGCTGTAAAATTACAACTGTAACCCTCAAACAGCCAATACCAATCTATGAGCAGCCTGAGTTTACCGACAGATAGCCAATTGTGACCGACATAAAGCAATTTTTGATCTGTCCGTCAAAAAACGTAATTTCATAGGCTCAACATAGCCCTTCGTCTACTTATTTAAGCCCCCTATCTATTGCATTTTTCACTTAAGTAGCAATGAGCTTGATTTGCACATCTAAAGCAAAACGATAAATGAAACGATTTTACTTTTTTATAGCCGCAGCGCTTCTAATCAGCGTAAACGCTTACGCACAAACAGGGCGGGATATCCACGGTTCGGTCATCGACTCCACCAAACAGACCCTGCCGGGCTCAACAGTGAAGCTGTATTTTGGCACCGACAGCCTTACTACGGTGACTGATCTCAAAGGCGCGTTTTTGTTCCCGGGCGTTAGGGCTACCAAAGTCACCCTGTTTATACAATCGATCGGTTACAACCCGGCAAAAAAGGTTATTCCCTTTGATAACACCAATAACCCTGTATTCCTGCGGCCGATCATCCTGAAGCCATCCACTATTATGCTGGGTGGGGTAACCATACGCGATGTTTTGCCTGTTAAAGTTAAAGAAGATACGGTAGAATTTAATACTGCAGCTTACCCGGTTCGGGATGGCGCACCGGTGCAGGACATGATTGCAAAAGTGCCCGGCGCCGATGTTGACGCCCAGGGCAACGTCACCTTCCAGGGTAAAAGCGTCACTAAGGTGCGCGTAAATGGCAAAGATTTTTTTGGCGGCGATCTTAAAACCGCTACGCAAAATCTACCTGCCGATGCGGTACAAAGTATCCAGTTTGTGAATGACTATGGCGACCAGGCCAACCTTACCGGTATAAAATCCGGCGAGCCCGAGACCATTTTGAACATTAATATAAAACAAAGCCGCAACCATGGAATATTCGGCCAGGTTAGCGCGGGCGGTGGCGCCGATGCCATACCACAAGTTGACGGCAATACCGACGCGGCCCGTTATATTTTGCAGGGTAACCTGTTTGATTTTAACGGTGACCAACAGATAGCCGTATTGGGCAATTATAACAACACCAACACCAACCTGTTTACTTTCGGCGGGCCCAACGGCGGCGGTGGCCGCGGGGGTCCGGGCGGGCCACCTCCCGGCAGTAACAACAACACCAACGGTATCACTACAGCCCGCTCCATAGGTTTCAACTACCGCGATAACTGGAGCAAGAAGGTTACTGTCTACGGCAGCTTCAGTTTCTCAGACAACTCTGTTTACACCGTCGACTCCACCATACAAAACAACGTTACCTTTGGCAAAACAAACACCACCACTCAATCAGGGTTTGAAAATGACGGTAAGGTAAACGCGCGTTTTACTTTTAACATGGAGTATAAGCCCGATACCGTCAATTATCTGAAGATCACCCCTGCTTACTCTTATGCCAGCGTACATACTACCGCGTTTTCAAGAAACATAGAGGATACCTCCCAGGTACTGGACCAATATTATAATCTTAATACGCTTAGCCGTACCAGCACCCCCACCTATGGCATCAACGCGCTTTATAATCACCGTTTTAACAGTCACGGCCGAAACTTTAGCATTAATATTGGCGCCGGGAACAGCATAAATGATGAATATCAAAACCCAATATATACTTACTTGTACGGAGCCCCCAATGCGCCGCTTAATCAGCATATCACTACCAACAGCAATACCGATACGGTGAGCACCTACGTGTCCTATATCGAGCCATTAAGCAAACGCTCATTTTTGGAGCTGAACTATTATTATAAAGGAAACTATACCACTTCCGATAAAGAGACGGACACCCTGGCTACTGACGGCGCCCTTAATCAGTATGCCTTGCTCAGCAACGATTATCATAGTACTTTTTTGATCAATCGCGGAGGGTTAAATTATCGTTTTATCGAAAAGAAATACAATTATGTATTGGGCGTTACTGCCCAGGAGTCTGACCTGACCGGGACAGCGGTAAACATTGCGCCGACCAGCATAAGCGCCTTCAACCTTTCGCCCAACGCGCACTTTGTATACAATTTTTCGCGTACACAGTCTTTCAGCGCAAACTATAGTGGCTCAAGCGTAACGCCCACTTACAGTGAGTTGCAGCCGGTGACCGATTTTAGCAACGCGCTTTACCCCGTAATCGGTAACGCCGACCTGAAACAGCAGTACAACAATACGTTCTCCATCAGGTACAATAACTTTAATTTCCAGTCGGGTAATGTGTTTTTCTCCAACTTCTCGTTCATCCAGGCAAACAATTATATTGCAACCCAAACCATTTATTATCCATCCGACTATACGCAGAATGGCGAGCCGTCGAAGCTGGCGAACACCATAGCAACAACTTATACCAACGCCTCCGGCTATTACTCCACCTCGGCATTCTTTGTGTTTAACAAGCCCTGGGACAACCGCCGGTATAACCTGTTTATGGTGGGTAATTTATCCTACGCCAATAACATATCCTATATCACCAATGTGGCAGCCGCAACTTTCATCCCGACAACGGAAGAAAATATTGCGAAAACCCTCACCGCTGCCCCCAGCTTACGTTTCAGGCTGGATATTACGGATGTGGTGGATGCCCAGGCAAGTAGCACCTATACCATCAACTCTTCGCAAAACTCTATTCCGCAACAGGGGGTGGAGGATAACTACCGCTCGCTGGCGCTTGGTTTAAATGGCAAGAACTACTTTTTCAAAGACTGGACATACAGCTACGATTATACCAAGACGTTTTACTACAATTACCCGGGCGCAAAAAACCCGAACGTATTTAACACCTATGTAGAAAGGCGTTTCCTGAAAGGTAATATGGCAACGCTGCGTTTTTCGGTACTCGACGTATTTAATCAAAATACCGGTTACAGCGCTACTCAAACCAGTGCATCAAGCTCGGTATCTAACTATAATCGTTTAGGCCGTTATTATTTGTTAACATTTACCTACCGTTTCCAGAAACTGGCAGGCAAGATGCCTCAAATGGGACCTGGCAGGGGCTTTGGCCCGCCTCCGGGCGGCGGTCCCGGTCCTGGCGGCCCTGGCGGTGGCGGCGATTAATTTTGTATGTTGTAACAACTGCATCTTTTTCAACGTCATATCAATAGAATTTAATCCTCGCAAACAGGATGCTTAAAGGACTTAGGGTTTCTCAAGGAAACATGAGGAAGAACCGGGGGTGAGATACCGGTTCGGGTTTAGTTGATTGTTATTTGATTTTTCGAATCGTAACAAGAGCGTTCCGGGGTGAGATACGGAACGCTTTTTTTTTGTGGAAGTCCATAGTCAATCCCGTACGTACGGGATAAACCATAGCCGAATTAGGTTTGGGATGTGCGAATGTGCGGATGTGTGGATATGCAAATGTGCGGATATGCAGATGTGGGGATAGGGAAATGTTGGGATGAAGCAAAGCAAGGGGTGGCTTAAAGGCCCCCGCTGTTATTCACATCGTCATTACGGATGCCCTTGCGGCTTTTCTTTACATCGTTTTGCAACCGCCCAAAGTTGTAATTCAGACTGACGGATGCCGACCGGAAATACAATTGCGTACCCGCAACCTCATAAAAGTCGGGTCCGGTTGTGATCACCTCGTTTGTGCGAAATTTGGTAAAGGGATTGTTCAGCGATGCAGCAAGGTAAAGCTTGCCCTTAATCACCTCTTTGTTTACGCCAGCGGTAGTGCTTAGCCATGCGTTGGTGGTTGATTGTAACGAGGCGGGCGCAGAACTTGCGTACTTGAGGCCGGCGTTGATAGTCCAGCCCCTTACCTGGCCGGAATACGTTCGACAGTGAAAGATAATCCAGCCATTTGTATTGCTTAACCGTAACGCCCTGATCGCTCCCGGTAATCATAATATCGGTCAGGTTGTTATTCAGGTTCAGACTGTACCATTGCACCGGATTATAGTTGGGTGCAAAAATAAAGGTCCAGCCTCCTCCCCTGCCGGTATTTTGATAAGTAGCGCTGGTAACCTGCGTCGCTGAGTTGAAGCTTGTGACCAGCAAATCAAGATTGCTTACAAAAATACGGTCAGCGGCGATAAACACCGAGAGCTTTTTGCCATTGCCGGTGTTATAGCTAACCTCGGCATTATTCATTGCCGAGGCCTTAAGCTGCGGGTTACCCGAAGTAATAAAATTTGGATCGGAACGGTCGACAAAGGGATTAAGCCTATTAATGCCCGGACGACGCAGACGCTGGTTAAAACCAAGGCCCAGGTTACCTCCTCCCAAAGGGTGGTTAGCCGAAAATGAGGGTACGAGATTGAAATAATTCTGATCAACAGTTGTCCCCGATGAGGTGAATTGTGCGTTCACCACGGTTTCTTCGGCGCGGGCGCCAGCGCTGATGGCCCATTTACCAAGCGCAAACTGGTAGGAATTATACAGGCTAAACACATCCTGGCTATAATGGAAAATGTTGGTTTGGCTTGGGTCTACCAGGAATTGTCTGCTCGCCGAATCGAGCGAGAGATATTGGAAGCTGCTTTGATCGGTGCGAAATATCGCCTTTGCGCCAGCCTCAATATTTACCTTTTTTACTGGCGTAATAAAATCTACCTGCAGCGTGTGTTCCTTTATCAGTTCATCGTCTGGCTGGCGGTAATCCGCTAACGGGTAGTTTATTTCCTGCGACAGGCCCAGGTCGCTAAAACTATAGTTGTTATACCCTGCATAACGGTATGAAAAGGTAAGAAGGCGGTTTTTATCGGTTTTAAATCCCAACTGGTAGTTTATTGCCGCATCGCCGCCGTTACCATTACCGTTGTTATTATTGTCAATGTCATAACCCTGCAAAATACCGGCGGTGCCGGTCAGCAGCGACGATTGGTACGAGGCCCCGTTATAACCGAAGCCATTAATGCTAAACTCGCCCGACAGCAGGTGGAGCGAGTCGACCCCATAGCTCAGCTCTGCACCGATATAACCGTTGCGGCTGTTATTGTGCTTAAACCCGTTTTGAGTAAGAAAGGACGGGGCATCGCCGTAGCTTTGCTGCGTGGTTGAAAAATTGGCTTGCGGTGTGTTGTTAATGGCTGCGCCGCCATATGCATTGATACCCAACTTTCCTTCGCGATAAGTGAACGAGCCGCCTGCGCCGGGTCCGCCGAGTGGGGAATGATCGTTTATGTTAAGGTTTCCTTTAAAACCATTGTCGCCGTTTTGCACCGTTACAATGTTGATGATACCGCCGAAGCCCTCGGCATCGTACTTTGCCGGGGGAATGGTAAATACCTCTATCCGTACGATGTTGGCTGCCGGCATGGTTTGCAAAACGTTCTTGAGGTTATTGTCCATCATTGCAGAAGGTTTGCCATTGATAAATACTTTAAAACTCGCGCTGCCTTTGAGCATAACATTCCCGTTCCCGTCCACCGTGATATAGGGTATCTTCGGGAGGATATCAATCACATTTTTCGCTTTGGCTTCAGGGTCGGCCTGCAGGTCGTAAATTATTTTGCCGGCCTTTTGCTGAATAAGCGGGCGCGATGAACGCACCTCAACCTCGTGCAGCGATTTGACGTCGGGCGATAATACTATGGCCCTTAATAGGGTATCGGCCTGCAGGTTTAACAATATCCGCTTTTCAACATAACCCACCGCTCTTATATTAAGTGTAACCTTACCCGGCTGCAAACCGCTAAGGCTGAAACTGCCATCGGCTTTGGATAAAGTATTTTGAGTAGCGTCAATATTTTTAAGGATCAGCGTCGCGGCCACTACCGGTTTTTGTGATACGCTGTCGATCAGTTTGCCACCAATGGTAACAATATGGTTTGCCTGGCCGGAGGCATCGCCGCAAAAAATGAACAAGCCTATGGTTATAAAAAGAGTGTAAATATTTTTCATAGTGTATTAAGACTTACATAATTTTTCAGGCAAAACGAATCCGGGAGACGGTCGGCCTCAGAAAAAATTCTAATTAAAAATCTGTTAGTTGTTAAGGGTGCGCAGAAATGTTACCTGCGTTGCTGACTGCGGATAACGAAGTAATAAACCAGGAAACCGGCAGAAACAAACATTAATTCGAGGCCCCAAACAATCGGCGAATCACTGTAATAAGGAAGGAATTGTATTACCACCAGGCCAAGGCCGCCCGAAAAGAGCACGCAACCCCATTTTAACTGCTCTGCGCCCATGTCAGTAAGCTTTCGCAGGAAATTTATGGCGCCATCGTCAATGGGTCCTGAATCGATAATGCGTTTTTTTAACCGGTAATTATACCAGCTGACAATAACGACCGCTACGATGATGAATATAATGATAACGGCTATAAAAGGCCAAATGTGCTTTTCCATAATTTTTAAATTTATTAATTTTTATCGCAGTAGTCAGCAGCGACAGGCAGGGGGTTGCAAATAAATTTCAATTATTTTTTGCAACCTTTAAAGCACCGGTGTTGACTAATGATATATGTTTAGTGAAAAGGAGGTAGTTACCAGGATACTGAATGGCGACGTACGGGCCTTTGAATTATTGGTGAAACAGTATGAGCGGCTGGTTTTTTATGTGGTACACCGCCTGGTAAAGGAGCAGGAGGCCGCTGAGGATATTTGCCAGGAAGTATTCATCAAGGTACACAAAAGCCTCTGGCGATTTAAATTCGAGTCGAAGCTGTCTACCTGGATTGCTCGCATAGCTTATCTTACCGCCATAAACCAGGTGCGAAAACACCACCGTGAACGGTTAAGCGACTACCCGGACGACATAGAAAACTACCATTTTACCACCGAAACGCCTGAACAATTGCTGACAAAAAAAGATACGGCGAATTATGTGGAACAACTAATAGCACAATTGCCCGAAAAGTACCGCACGATTTTAACTTTGTACCATTTGAGCGAGTTCTCATGTGTGGAGATAGGCGAGATAACCGGCATGCCCGAAGGAACGATCAAGAATTATTTATTCAGGGCGCGGAAATTGCTGAAAGATAAATTACAGGCTTACTTAAAAAATGAACTGCCATGAAGGAAATGAATGATGATGAGTTACAACGATGGTTCGAAAGCAAGCGGCTGCAGGACGAGCCCATGACCGAAGGCGCTAAGGCCTATAGTACCCTTTTTGAGGCGCTCGCCGTTGAGCCTGAGCGTGGCCTGCCCTACGATTTTTCAGCAAGGGTTATGCAGCAGGTCAAAGCCGATGTTAAACGAAGGAACGACTTGAGATGGAATCTATTGGCTGTTGCAATATTCGCAGTTATTTTGGCCGGTATTTATGGGATTATTTCGGTAGTTAGTCCAAAGGCGCTTCCATCGCTTATGGTTTACAAGTGGATATTTTTGGTGATTCCAGCCTTATTTATTGCCATTCAATCCATCGACCAGAAACTAGTCAAGATGGATATCTTCCGGATTTGAAATATTTACCGCTTGGGGTTATGCCTCCAATATTCTCCTCAGGTAATTGATCTGTCCCAAATGGTAGTTCAGGTGGCCGTAAAAATGAAGCAGGTAAAATGCAGTGCTTTTTCGTCCATAAAATTCCAGCGGATAGGTTGCTTCCAGCTGCAGTGGCGTAAGGGCCGGCAGTGTGCGTTTTAGGACTTCGATCAAATTTTCAATATCGGTTATCATTTTTTCGCGGGCAACGCCTGTTAAGGTAAACTCCTGTTCGCGATTACGTACATAGCCGGTGTTGCCCAATTGCGTGCCAATATGATAGTTCAGGTTTCCGATAAGGTGCAAAGCAAGGTTGCCGGCGGTATTGGTTATTCCATCTGCTTTGCGCCAAAGGTTTTCTTCATTTTTAAAATTGTTCAGTTCGTCGCGCAGTTTCAGCAGGTCCCGCTCAAAAAGTTCGGTGAGATGGTTGTTCATAACAAGGGCATTTAATTGCCGCCAAATTAGCATTAATATGCATTCCCCGTAAAAAAATTTCCCTTTCCCCAAAGAGGTGAAATTGAAGATATTTTCAACAACTCCCCTTCGGAGGCCGGGTTGCGGGGCTAATTTCCTGTCAGCAGCGGGTTGTTTACCGTCCCGATAAATACGATAAGGCCGCTGCTCATCTGGCGGATGGCAAATAAATAAGGATGGTTGATAGGTTGCGGTGGTTCCTGGGCCGGCGCTGTATCGCCGACAATGCCGACCGAGGTTGCGGCGGCGGCGGTGGTTCCGCTTTCATCAACGTCTACAAAAGCTTTATGTTCTACCTGGCTTATCCTAAGGTTCCAAATCGGGTTGGGGTTTATCAGCAGGAAGTCGGCGCTGGTAGTAAACGCCACGCCCAGTCCCAAATTCGTTAGCGGCTGGTTTAGATTCGCGGCGTAGCTAAACTTAATTTTGGGCATAATAAGCGTAGTATTGTCCGGTTCTAAGCTGCTCATCCACTTTTGCCACTGCGCCGAATCGATCAATGGGATAAGACTGGCCAGCGTATTTTTCGAGGTTGGCTCTACGATCACCATACTGTATTCGCTGTTTGAATATGGCAGTTCATACACCAGTGCATTTTGATCGGAATAAAAATTAAAATCGATTTTGCCGGTCATAAACGGCGCCTGCACCGTGCTGTTATCGGCTAAGTAAAAAGTGCCTGGCTTGGTTTGCGAAGCATCGAACTGTTCCTTCCAGGTGCTTTTAAAATACATGGCGTTCACCAGGTACATTACCATATCCGGCGGGATCTGCGAGATGATGGAAGGTATTTCACCTTTGGTTGCATTGCTTACCCAATTGTTAATGGTACCCGGTGCCGAGGCGCTGCTGAAATCAAGCGGCTGAATCTGTGCATGGAAATAGGAGCTGTCGGTTTGCAAAAAAAGCGACGACACGCTGAATGCCTGTTCGTACCAGATCGAATTCGCAATATTTAAGGTCGTATAGGGGTCGAGTTGAGGCAGATTAGTTATAAGGTTATTGTAGTATTCGTTTACCTGGGTTTGAGTTAAACCGGCAAAGCCGAGTGTTTTTTGGAAGGCAGCAAGGGTTGCACCCTGGGCGCCGTTGCTTGTCATCCCCAGCGCGAAACTTACGCTGAGCGGCGACATGAAAAGGTTTGCGCCGCTCGTGTTGGTGCTATCGACGCTTTGAAACAGCCGGATAGAAAACGCATTGTCCGCTGTTACCTTCTGTTGTTCGGCTGCGGTAAGTACCAGGACCTTACCGGGCAGATGGGGAGTAACATTTGCGCCTTTGTGGCAGGAAGCAAGGCCGGCGACAAAAATGAAAAGTAACAGCGGAGTAATGCGTTTTAATTCCATAAGCTCAGTCAATATTTTCACCTGGTTTTTTTAGTATTACGGGGGGTAACGGCGTGATGATACAGTTAAAAAAAAGAAAATAGTGGCGACGTTTCCGATAAGAGTACAGAACACCAGTGATGGATATAATTTACGAATCGAGAAAGCCCTCCAAAAGTTCGAAGATTACCGGCATTCCCTGTTTTAACCAAATTGGAATTTGGTCGATCGGAACAGTCCTTGAAGGATATCCTGACTTTAGTGTCGCAATTGGGATAATTGTATTAGAGGTATCTACTATTTCTACCGAATCAAACATGGCGAAGTTCTTGTCGAGCATTTCCATATTGCCCCAATAGTTATTTTCTATTGCTAAAGGCGTCACGTGAAAACCGCCCTTTTTCACCCGGAGATTAACCCTTTGAACGGATCGTGTCAGCGAATTCAACCCACAAAAAATTAAGTGGATTTCATACCCCTCCCTCTTAAATCTTTCGGGAATTTGCCATGCTCCTTTTCCGGTGAAATGACCTTCGTAAGCGAAATCTTGCTGTTGAGAAATGTGCAATTCGACAAGCCCAAAAAATTCATCTTCCAAAGCTTGTTCTGCAAGCTTTCGGGATTCCTTCGATGAACGGTTTATTTTATAAAAACACGTGAGTTGGCGAGTAAAATATAGGTCGCCATCAAATATATTCAGCCCTTTGAAGCCCTTTGGCAAGAGTGCTTGTTTATAGGTGGATTTGCCGGCGCCGTTACTGCCCGCAATGATAAACAGTTGCGGCTTACCGGAAGACTTCATGCTTTTCTTTAACAGCAGCGATCTCATCCTCGCAAAGATGCCTGATTACAATGCGTGGCAAATCCACACTGCCATTGTCAAGTTGCTCTATCCGTATAGAACCGTCGGGATATTCATAATAGGCCTGGTCTTCGGTCAATTCATCATCAAATATCATAAAGCAATAGCCTTCTCTTAAACTATCGCTACGCAACTTCCGGATAACTTGGTTGATCGCCTCTATCCGAACGGTTGTTTCGTTATCTGTTATATTCATTTTATGGCGTACGCCTAACGCGATTAATAAGATAAAGATAAGATAAAAGAGGGGTTCGTCAAAATATCCAATATCGTGGTCGGTTGATAATGCAATAATAGCTATTTGGCCAGCTCACTCTCACCATATCAACATTTTTACACTAACTTTATGCTGGTATTCAATATATCAGCCGATCTTCATTACATCAAACCAGGAACCCAATTATGAAATCGGCCGTACGGACGCTTTTGTTTATTTTGTTGCTTTTTCCCTTTGCTTTGTTCGCGCAACTGACTGGGAAAGTTTACGATAACCTCAGCCTGCCCAGTAAAATATTAAAATCGGATCGCAAGTATGCCGTTTATTTACCTCCGGGATATGAAACGTCCGACAGAAGCTATCCGGTGCTTTACCTGCTCCACGGCGCGGGTGACGACCAAACCGGCTGGGTGCAATTCGGCGAGGTGTTAAACATTACCGATAAAGCCATTGCCGACGGCTCCGCGACGGCTATGGTGATCATTATGCCCGACGCCAATACCGGCCGCCGCGGCTATTTTAACGATATTAAGGGCGACTGGAATTACGAGGATTTCTTTTTTAAGGAATTTGTCCCTTATGTAGAAAAGAAATACCGCATTAAAAGCGAAAAACGTTTCCGGGCAATTGCTGGTTTGTCAATGGGCGGTGGGGGAACCTTTATGTATGCGCTCCATCATCCCGAAATGTTTTCATCAGCCTGCCCTTTGAGCGCGGCAGTTGGTCCGCTTACGCTGGATGATGCGCGAAAGGCTTACACCAAAAATAATCCGAACCTGCCCGACTCGGTAATTGTAAGTTATTACAACCAGCATAGCGCGCTGCAATTGATCAACAATGTGCCCGACAGTTTGAAAAAGGCGGTTCGATGGTATATTGACGACGGCGACGATGATTTTTTATATGAGGGGAATTGCCTGGTGCATATAGCCATGCGGAAAAAGGAAATTCCCCATGAATTCCGCGTGCGCGACGGCGGCCATACATGGACCTACTGGCGGAGCTCGTTGCCAAGTGTACTTGCGTTTGTGTCGGATGCTTTTCACCAGTATTAGTTTTTGTGATTTCACCGATTTTTTGTTGTGATTTCACCGATTGAATTCCAGGGAATATCCAAAATGATTCAATGGTATAATAACCAAATAGATGGAACGAAGAAACTTTTTAAAAACGACTGCTTTAACCGCTGCCTCAATAGCCTTGTTAGGCAGGAAAAGCTTTGCCGGCGCACTGGCCGACCCGGTTTACCAGTTTAAGCCGCTGCGCAACAACGTGGGCATGTTTGCCGAGCAAGGCGGCACTATAGCGTGGATGATAAATAAAGAAGGCATTGTGGTGGTGGATGCCGAATTCCCGGACCAGGCTACGCACCTGATCGGCCTGCTCAAAAAACAATCGGATCTGCCGTTTGAATGGCTCATCAACACGCACCACCATGGCGACCATACCAGCGGGAATATTTCCTTTAAAGGGATCGTGAAAAACGTGGCTGCCCACCAAAATTCATTGACCAACCAAACCAACGTCGCCGTAAAAAATAAAACTGAGGATAAGCAGCTTTATCCTGACACCACTTTTACGGATAAATGGAAGATAAAAGTGGGCGATGAAAAGATCACCGCCCACTATTTCGGTACGGGCCATACCAATGGCGATGTTATGATCCATTTTGAGCACGCCAACATCATACATACCGGTGACCTCGTGTTTAACCGCCGCTATCCTTTTGTGGATAACAGCGCAGGGGCCTCGGTACAGCATTGGGCGGTGGCGCTGGAACAGGCCCGCAAAAAGTTTGACAAAGACTCGATGTTCGTTTTTGGACATGCCTTTGACCCGGAAAAGGTGATAGGTAGTATGGATGACGTGATCGCCATGCAAAACTTCATGGAAAAGCTGGAAGACTATGTTGCGGGAAGCATCAAAGCCGGGAAAAGCAAGGATGATATCCTGAAAGCGACTTCCATTCCGGGCATAACCGACTGGCAGGGCGACGGCATCCAACGTGGCATTACCGCAGCTTATGAGGAACTGACCAAAACATCCTGAAAATAATGAATATCCTATCCATAATGCTCTTCTGGCTGGTTGTCCCGCCTGCTCCCAAAAATGCAACTTCGCAGGAAGTTTTGCAAAGCATGTATCAGCGTTACCATGCCGACTGGCGCAAATCGCTAAGCTTTAAGCAAACCACCGAGCGCTATCGCAACGACAGCCTGATCAAAAAAAGTACCTGGTACGAGTATATCGTTTATCCGGACCTGCTGCGAATAAATTTTGACTCGGCTAAGAGCAACGAAGGAGTGATTTTCCGGCACGATTCGACCTACAGGTTCCGCAACAATAAGGTTATCCGTGCTACCAGGGATGAGAATGAACTGATCTTTTTCCCGGGCGGCTTGTATGCCATGCCTTTTGATAAAGTGCTGACCCATTTTGCCGACTTGCATTACGATCTGTCGAAGTTTCATAGCTCGGTTTGGAAGGGGAAGCCGGTGTATGTTTTAGGCGCCGCCGTCGATGGCGATAAGGTGAACCAGCTTTGGATCGACCAGGAAAAACTGGTGCCGGTAAGGTTTATCAAGTACGATAACAACACGAAAGAAGAAGGTTTTTTTGAAGATCATATGCCCGTTAAAAACTCATGGAGCGAAACGAAGTGCAGCTTTTACATAAACGATAAAATCCTCCAGGTTGAAACCTACCACGATGTGAGCGCGGACCGGCCCATCGACTCCGAAATGTTTGACCCGGGCCTGCTGGGGAAGAATTAAATTTATTTAATCCTATTTGACTATGCTTAACCGTTTTACGTTGATCCTTGCCCTCTCACTTTCGCCTTTTATTTTATTGGCGCAGGAAGCGCCGCAGGTAATCCCCTTATGGCCGAAAGGCGCACCTGGCTTTGAGAATCGGAGGAACGAGCCGGAACAGGCGAAAGACTATTGGGTGCGAAATATTCATAATCCTTCGTTAACAGTGTTTTTGCCGCCAAAGGGAAAGGCAAACGGTGCGGCTGTTGTCATTTGTCCAGGGGGAGGCCACCGGTTGTTGGTTTGGACGGCCGAGGGCATCGATCCGGCAAAGTTTTTGGATAGCCTGGGATTTACCGTGTTTGTTTTGAAATACCGGCTGGGAAGGGATACCCTTTCGCCTTATACGATTGATATTCACGCGCGACAAGATGGTTTGCGTGCTATGCGCCTTGTCCGGAGCCGCGCTGTTGAGTTTGGCATCGATACGAGCCGCATCGGCATTATGGGTTTTTCTGCCGGCGGCGAAGTCGTGGACATGGTTACCTTTAACCAGGTGCCTGCCGATCAAAAAGCACCAGATCCCATCGACCGCCTAAGCGCCAAACCAAATTTTGTAATCCAGATTTATCCCGGTCCGCTGGACATCCCGGCAATCATACCCAAGGACACGCCAACAACTTTCCTTCTCGCGGCCGATGACGATCCCTGCTGCTCCATCTCGGTAATGAAACTCCTCGAAGCCTACCGCGATGCCAAAGTGCCTGTGGAAGCACATTTGTTTACGCAGGGAGGGCATGGCTTTAATATGGGCTACCGGTCTAAGTTACGGTCGGTACACAGCTGGCCCCAACGGCTGGCGGATTGGTTATGGGATAATCATTTGATAGAACCGGTGAATTCAACCAGGCCGAAGGTGATGTATTGAACTCACGCCCCCCAGCCCCCCTAAAGGGGGAGCGTTTAGGGACAGGAGCAATGATACTTTCTTTATAAATCCGAAATCGACATTCCGTCCCGATAGCTATCAGGATCAGCATTCATCAAATCCCCATTCCCCATTCCGCAATCGAAATTCCGCATTCCGCATTCATCAAATCCAAAATTCAGTTTCAATTCGTGAAATTCGTCCCAATTCATGAAATTCGTGTCAATTAAAATCGTAAATCATAAATAGCTCAACCACCACTGGTTATGCGTTTTTTTGTATTTGCTAAACCATTTGCAAGGCCAATACAAGGTGATGATTACGAACAACCATACTAAGTAAACACCACCTAAATTAAAGCCAAACCCCTTTGGCTCGAAAAGCGAGGGTGAGTTCTTCGAAACGATCTGGCCGGTTGTAAAACCCGATGCAAAAAAAATGATAATGTCCAGGGTTCTTAACAGGTAAAAATGCAGAATATAATAAAAGAACGGCACGTTACCATAGACGGTGAAAATATCCGTGACTTTGTTTTTAATATTTTCCGTGTAGGAGAGAATAATGAGCGCCGGCCCGATCGTCATAAACAGGTAGAGCAGCGAGGGCGGGTATTTGCTCACGTTGAGGAATGATAAAAAAGTATAAGTGCCGTTGCGCTGCACCGCCCAGGGATTAGGGTCGCCATATTTGTTGATGAGCCTTAGTACGATAAAAAGGCATAAGGCGGCGATTCCGGTATAACGCAGGATCTTTTTTCTACGTTCAGGATCGTATGAGGCGGCAAAAATAGATCCGAAAGCATAGCCCACCAGCATCACGCCAGTCCAGGGTATCACTGCGTAGAGGTCGAAAATAAAACGATTTTTCCCGAGGACAATAATGGAACCCTCGGCTGTAAAAAACAAGTTATCAAGTATCCTGGCGGCGGTGCCTTCTTTTGGCATTGTGATATAATCGAGCATATCGTGGCCGAAAAATATGATGACTCCGATGATAGCGATCACCTTTAGCGGCAGCTTGACCAGCAGCCCCAGCACGATCATGCTGAAGCCTATCGCCCATAACACCTGCAAAATGATAACATTGTAAAGCGGGTTGGCGGTAAAAGCAAAGGAAAGCAATACCACCTCCGCTAAAATAAGCCATGCGCCCCGTTTAATTAAAAAGCCGCTCAATTCGCTTTTTGTGCGGCGGGTACCGGCCAGGTAAGCTGATATGCCGCTTAAGAACACAAAGTTTGGCGCGCAGTAATGGGTGATCCAGCGGGTAAAGAACAAGATGGGCGTGGTGGTTGCCATATCGGTTGCATCGCTGCCAAAGCCGGCTCTATGAAAAAAATCGCGGCTATGATCAAGCGCCATAATAAGCATGATGACGCCACGCACAATATCAATCGATTGGATGCGCTGCTTTCCGGAAGGTTCGTAAAGGTTGGCCATAAATAGAAGGGATTCAAATTGCTCTTAAAAATAAAAATAATTCACCAATCATCCACTCAAAAATAATATTTCTGCCACCACAGCACTTGTACAATTCGGAACAAATTGCTGCAACATTGTTCATTAATAGAAGGTACACAGGCTGAGGCTTCCTTCGAAATCCCAATGGTTATGAACGCCTGCCGGCAAAAAAAATAAACTTTAAAGCCGTTAAAGCGTTATCTTTGACAAACCCTCAGATCATGGCAAATTTCCAGGAAATAATTGCATCGGAGCAACCCGTATTGGTTGATTTTTCGGCGGAATGGTGCGGACCCTGCAAAATGATGCCGCCAATATTAAAGCAGGTAAAAGACGCGATGGGCGACAAGGTAAAGATCATCAAGATCGACATCGACAAAAACCCGCAAGCGGCCAACGCTTATAAGGTGCAAAGCGTACCTACGCTGATGATATTTAAAAACGGCGAAACCAAATGGCGCCAGAGCGGCGTTGTACAGGCAAAGCAGCTGCAACAGACGATAGAACAGTTTGTGTGAAAGCGCAAAGCTGAAAGCAAAAAGACCAAAGCTTAGGAGTTCATGGTTGATTCCGCACCTGCGGGATGGTTCAAAGCCGTAGGGAAAAAGCTAAAAGCTGAAAGTCCAAAGCATGGAGAAACTTGCTATTACCTGAATAATCGCTTAACCCAATAGCCTTTCCATAGCCACAAACCTGATAGTATGATTATAGGGAAAAATACCCATCTTACCGCGTTAGCCGCATAATGCAGATGCGCAACAGGGCCGTAAATATATCCGATAACGGGGATGCTTAGCAGGATATGCAGCCAACGTATTACCTTTCGTTCAGTTGCTGCTTTCATCGTTAGTACTCCAGTTCGCGGCAGCTAAAGCCAGCGGTTTCAAGCAGCGACTCGATATAACGCGGGGACACGTCATTTGCCTCGATCCGTAAAATATTGTCACAATCTTCCAGGTCAAAATTCCAGCCGCTAATCGCCGGGACGCTGGTGAGCAAAGGCTTTACCTCGTTAACCTGCTCGGGTTTTTCAATGCTGGTTGAGAAGATTAAAATATCCATAATGGTTTTTGCTGGTTTGATGGTGTTTTATTGAGTGTTATTTATGGTGATTGGCAGATGGGGGCGGGAAACGCTCGGTTAACCCAAAACATTCACCGCCTGCCATTCGCCATTAATTTATTCGGCTGCTTTTTCAGGAGCGGGCGCTTGCTTGTCCCAGTCGCCGAACCGATTGCCTTCGCGGTGGCCGCCCCACCTGCCGTGGCCGCATTTCTGCTCCCACTTTGCGCGGAACTTTTCCCGTTCTTCGGGGCTCATGTTCCCGAAGCGATCTTCCATGCGATTACGCATCCAGGGAGCGCCGCCACGCATCGGGCCGCCTTTGCCAAAGCCGAACAGTATCTTACAAAGGACGAACAGTCCAACTGCCTGCCAAAAGGTGATCACCCCTATGTGGAATATAGCCGGTATTAGGGCATTCCACAATCCCATCACTACGAAGCCTGCCAGCGCTATGATCGCCGCAATGCCAAATGGGATCAAAAACAATTTTTTTCTATTAAAATATGGTCTCATTATCTTTTTTTTAAATGTTAATATTCTGTTATGTCCTGGTACAATTGACGCAGCCGATCGCGCAGGTGCAGCACGGCATAGCGCTTCCTCGATACAAGGGTTTGCTGCTTTTCGCCGGTGAGGTCCGCAATATCCTTAAAGGACATATCTTCCAGCTCGTGCCAGATAAAAACCTGGCGCTGTTCCTCGGGTAACTCATCAAGTGCAAAAAATAGCTGCTCCCAAAAAAGGTTGCGCAGGTACTCGGTTTCGGGTGTTTTTGCTTCCGTCATCAGGATGGCCTTAAAGTCCGGCGCATCATCGTCATCCTCTTCGGGGAGCATATCGTCCAAAAGCAATTCGGTGTGCTTTTTATGCTTATCCAGTATTTTATTACGGGCAACACGGTAAAGCCACGCGCCGGTTTGCTCAATCGGTTCGGAGTTAACCACCGCGCTGAACTGGTACCAAACATCCTGCAGGATGTCTTCAGCATCGGCATCATTCTTCACCCTTTTCCTTATAAAGCCCAGCAAGTTCTTACCATACGAGCTGATGGCTTGTATGATAGCGTTGTTGTTGTCTCCGGGCATTACAGCTGTTATCAATTGTATAAGTATTTAAAGATAGAGACGATTGTAGTTTGCAAAGATTTTAAATTAATTTTAAATTGTTCATTGGTTCATGGTTGATGGTTCATCCCGCACGTGCGGGATGGCCGAATATCGCTCAAAACCCTGAACCACAAGCCATGACCGCAGAAAGTATCAACCGCATCAACTATTACAACATCCTCGCTATGCTGGCAGCTTCGTGCCTGGCGTTGCTCATTCCGTTTGAGCTGGTACTGCTTTCCTATGCTATTCTTGGCCCGGCTCATTACCTTACTGAAATCTCCTGGCTGAAGGACCGGCAGTTTTTTACCGCCAAAAAGTACGATGTCCTCATCATTATTGGCGTGGCGATTGTTGCCTGGATCTTCAAACCTTCCTACGCCTACCTCGTATTTTACTTGTTCGGCCTGGCGTTCGTATTACTGGCGGTTAAAAGTACGTTCTACCGGATCCTTGCCTTTGCACTGGTTATAGTAGCCGCCTGGTTTTTTCTTTCGGGTAACCTGTTGCAAACCATTTTCGGACTGTATGTGCCTACGCTTATCCACGTTTACTTTTTTACCGGCGCCTTTATGTTACTTGGAGCGCTGCGGGACAAAATTGTTTCGGGCTACATAGCATTTTTTCTATTCCTCGCTTGTCCGGTTTTGCTTTGTGTGCTTTTTACATCGTACCATAGCCCTGTTTCAGCCTGGGCCATGCGCAATTACGGCTATTTCGGCAGGATCAACTCCGTCACCCTCCGCAACCATTCGCTCAACGTATTCAGTAATCCATTGAGCATTATCCTAACCCGGCTCATCGCTTTTGCCTATACCTACCATTATTTAAACTGGTTCAGCAAAACCAGCATCATACAATGGCATCGCGTCACAATGATTACCGCCATCATCATCGGCATTATCTGGACCGCTTCCGTCGGCTTGTATTTCTATAATTACCGCCTTGGCATTAAATGGCTTTTTCTGCTTAGCCTGGCGCATGTGATACTGGAGTTTCCGTTAAACCATAAGAGCTTTATCGGGATCGGAAGGGAGCTGCGGGGGAGAATGTTTGGATGATGTGCGGATATGTCCCCACGTGCGGGATGCGGATGTGCAGATGATGGGAAGACAGTAAGTTGGAAAGTACGGAACGCAGAAAAATCGGACCAGTGAACTAATGAACTAATGAACCAATGAACTACAATAAAGAACTTTCTAACCGTTTACGCGAAGCATTAGCCCATTTGCCGGATGTTGTAGAAAAGGAAATGTTTAGTGGCGTATGCTTTATGGTGGATGGCAAAATGTGCATTTGTGTAAGCGACGACAACCTGCTTTGTCGCATCGGCGCAGATGCCATTGAAACGGCGGTGGAAGGCCACGGCTGCAGCCAGATGATAATGAACGGCAGGCCAATGAAGGATTATGTTTATGTAAGCCCCGAAGCATTCACCAACCAAAAGGATTTTGATCACTGGGTAACCTTATGTCTGGAGTTTAATCCCAAAGCTAAGGCTTCCAAAAAGAAGCGTTGATGTGCGGATGTGTCCCGCACTTGCGGGATGCGGATGGGCAGATGACGGGAAGCCCGCAAGTCGGCAAGTACCGATGGCGATAAAAATCAACCAATGAACGAGTGAACCAGTGAACGAATGAGCCAGTGAACAACTCAATGTTAATCTGTATGCAGCGCTACCGGCCCGGTAACCACAGGCTTTTCCAGCTTATTGCCATTGATAACCACGTTTTGGTAGGTCAAATTATTGGCATTGTCCACAACCTGATCCGTTGGCGTTTGCAGGACGGTGACGTTTTTTAGACTGATGTTTTCCAGCGGGTTGCCCTCTACACCGACGGCATAGATGCCCGCTTCACCCGAATAATTGCAGCTTACATTTTGAATAACAAAGCCATCGAATTTGGTAGGATAGTGGCCTCCCCTCGAACCATGATAATTATTCTCAAAGCGGATAAAGGCCGAGCGGGCGCTGTCGCACTGCACATCGCTTACATGGATGTTTTCAATAAAGCCACCGCGATCCAGATTTGATTTAAAGTAAATGGCGCTCAGGCACTTTTTGATATGCACATTGTACATGTAAACATTGCGCACCCCGGCCGACATTTCGCTGCCGATGCACAGCCCGTTTGTTTTTGATTTGAATACACAATCCCGCACGATGATATTTTCCGTCGGCTGTCCTATCCGCCACCCGTCCTGGTCGCGACCGGCTTTAATAGCTATCCCGTCATCGCCGACCGTGAAATCGCAATGCTGTATCAGCACATTGGTGCAGGCTTCCGGGTCGCAGCCGTCATTATTCAGGTTCATACTGTGGATGGTTACGTTTTGTACAGTAACGTTATTGCAAAGCACCGGGTGGATTACCCAATAGGGCGAATCCTCTATGGAAATTCCATCGATCAATACATTCTTACAACCAAAAAACTGAATCATATCCGGCGGCAGGTGGAAGCCGTCGCCAAAAACACGTTTATAAACGGGTGTCCCATCGCTGCCCATTTGCCGCAGTGTATTTTGTTCCGCCGAGCGCTGAGGCCGCCATTTTGCAAAGTTTTTACTGGCCGACCCAATCACCTTCCCGTGGCCCGTTACTGCTATATCTGAGCACTGGTAGGCATAAAAAAGCGGGGAATAATTAAATAATTCCGTGCCTTCCCACAACGTAAGCACAGCCGGGAGGTAATCTTTTTCATCGGAAGAAAAGACAAGTTCGGCCCCGTCTTCAAAGTGCAGGTTTACATGGCTTTTCAACACCACCGGCCCTGCGATGTAAAAGGATCCTTTTGGTATAACCACCATTCCGCCGCCGGAAATACTGCACTGGCTGATCACTTTATCCAGTATGGGTTTAATATCGGTTTTGCCATCGGCTACCGCACCAAATGTGGTAATGTCATAGGTTTTCTCCCTGAACCGGGGCGTATGAATGTTCGAAAGGATCGAATTGACAGGTGAGTTGTCTTTTTGTTGGGCCATGCTTTTTAACGCAAAGGTTAATGACATAACAAACGCCAAAAGAAGTATTATGTGTTTGCGGGGACGCGCCATTATAGCCATATCGCGGTAAATGTAAAGCAAGAAAGGCATTGGAGCGTTGAGAAATGGGTAAATAATTTGATACCTTAGCGTTGATAAAATCAACCGCCATGGAAGAAGAAGTATGCGAACACCTCAGTGCGATCAAATCCCTGAAACATGCCAAAGAATATGTTTGCGAAGAATGCATAAAAACCCACGATACCTGGATGCACCTGCGCACCTGCCAAACCTGCGGCGTAACGCTTTGTTGCGATAGCTCGCCGAACCAGCACGCCAGTAAGCATGCCCATAAATCCGGCCACCCGGTGGTCATCTCTGCCGAGCCCGGTGAACGCTGGCTTTGGTGCTATGTTGACGAAGAGATGGCGGATTATTGACCAGGTTGCCTTGCCGTTCAACCATCAAAGTACCGTCACTTCCGCACTCTGCGTAATATCTCTCGATGATGTCCCTGCCAGTACCTTGTACTTACCCGGCTCAACCACCCATTTACTGTTTTGCGCATCAAAGTAAGCCAGGTTTTTTGCCGGCAGGATAAAGCTCACGGTAGCAGTTTGTCCGACCGGGATATTCACCTTTTTGAAGGCTTTCAGCTCCTTTTCGGCGCGCTGAACGGCGGATTCCAATTTGCTGACGTAAAGCTGCACCGTTTCCTTGCCGGCATATTTGCCGCTGTTTTTAACTTTCAGAGTGATCTTAATCGACTCGGTAGGCTTATACATTTTTTTATCGGTAACCAGGCCGGCATACTTAAAAGTGGTGTAGGATAATCCATAACCGAAACAATAGAGGGGTTCGATCTTCTTGGTGTCGAACCAGCGGTAGCCCACAAGGATACCTTCTTTGTATTCTTCTTCCAGGTTTTCACCGGGATAGGCGTTCAATGCTATAGCCGGCGAATCTTTTAGGTCGGCCGGGAAAGTGAAAGGCAGTTTTCCGGAGGGGTTTACCTTGCCAAGCAGTACGTCGGCGAGGGCATTCCCGTTTTCGGAGCCGTTGTACCACGACCAAACGATGGTATGGTTGTTCTTTTTGATCTTGCCGATATCATAGGGCGCGCCACCCACCACCACCACGATGGTGTTGGGGTTAACCGCCGTAACGGTGTCCACCAGGTATTGTTCGCTAAATGGAAGTATCAGGCTTTTGCGGTCGCGGCTTTCGCTTTCGTATTCGCGGTTGCCACCGATAAATACGATGGCCATATCGGAACTTTTTGCTGCGGCCACAGCGGCCGAGATCAAAGCCGTATCGGGTTTGGCGTTTTCGGTACGCTGGTTTTTACCGAAAGGACGGTATTCGCCTGAATAGCCCTGTGCATATTTAATTTCAACTTTGGTGCCGAGCCGGTTTTGCAGACCCTGCAGGGCTGTTATTTCGTACCTGGCCTTTACACCAGCCCCGAATCCACCCGCGTGAAAGGTTTGGGTTGCATTATCCCCGATTACCGCCAGGGCTTTTATGGTTGATGTTTTTAAAGGCAGCAGGTTTTTATCGTTCTTTAGTAGGACAATGGCTTCTGATTCGATATCATAAACCGTTTTGCTGTGGGCCGGCGTATTGATCTTTCCGGCCGGCAGCTTTTCGCTCATATCGGTATGCAACAGCACCCAAAGGATGCGGTGCACTTTTTCATCGATCACGTCCATTTCTACATTGTGAGCCTTTACTGAATCGAGCAGCTTATCGGCGAAGTAATAGTTCTTATAGGGCGGGACAGAGCCCATCTCAAGGTCGAGCCCGTTGTTGGCCGCTTTCACCGTACTGTGGGTGCCTCCCCAATCGCTGATCACCATTCCTTTAAACTTCCATTCGCCTTTTAATATTTTGTTGAGCAGGTAATCGTTTTCGGAGCAATAAGTCCCCCGCAATTTGTTATAGGCTGACATAATAGTCCAGGCCTCACCCTCGGTTATAGCAGCCTTGAAAGCAGGCAGGTATATTTCGCGCAGCGTGCGCTCATCTACATCTACGCTGATCCGCCCGCGGTTGATCTCCTGGTTGTTTACAGCGAAATGTTTTACGCAGGCGGCCACGTGCTGGCTTTGTATGCCTTTAACCGATTGAACCGCCAGCTTTGCGTTGAGCCAGGGGTCTTCCGAATAATATTCATAGGTGCGGCCGCACAGCGGAACACGGCAGATATTGAACGCCGGCGCCAGCATCACATTTTTACCCCGGGCCCGCGCTTCTTCGGCCATGTCGTGGCCATAGCGATAGGCCAGGTCGGGGTTCCAGGTGGCGGCGATGGCCGATCCATTGGGGAAAAAGGTTGCTGAATCGGTCGTAAGATTAGCCGAACCCCATCCTTCCTTTACATCTTCCCGCACGCCTAGCGGGCCGTCGTCGGTCATGATCTGGGGTATACCGAGGCGCTCAATGCCGCCGGCGCCAAAAATGCTGTTGGCATGCAGCAGGGATATCTTTTCTTCCAGCGTGAGCTGTTTCATCAGCGCCTGGATCTTCGCTTCGATCTGCTGATCCGTGGTTTTAACGCCTGCTGCAGGCCGTGCAGGCTTGGAAGGTTGGGTTTGGGCATGGGCGCTGCTAAACGCTGCTGCGATAAGCATGCCGCAGAGCAAAAGCCCGGTTAATTTAATCTTCATGACGGGAAAATAATTGGTTTACGTGTCTTAAAATGCATCCATCTGAAAGGGGTGTATTTCGGACACAATGTAAAGGTAAATTACCGTTTTTAAAAATTATGGTGATCGAAGTTAATTTCTGGGCACTTTGCAGCTAAACAAAGACCCAAACGGTCCGATTTGGTCTATTTTCGGCAATTTGTCCTTCGTATCTTTATTTTGCTTGGCTCTTTCCCGCACGTGCGGGATTGACTCTTGATTTGCATTACTACTCAAAAAGTTGCTGCTCGTCGGTGTAGTAGGTTTTGCGGGAAGATATTACACCTTGTTTAATAGCTGCTCCGGTTGATGTTTTTGTTTTGCGGGAATTATGCACTTCCATAAAATCGCGGTATTCGCCGGATATGATATCGGGCTTATTTTTCAGGATTTCGGTTTCGGCGTGATGGAGTACTTTTTTTAAGGATTTGGCAAGATCAGCGACGTTGGCCTTTGGGATTTTGTTAGCGGGAGAAAAGGGCGAGATGCGGGCATCCCACAAAATTTCGTCGGCATATGCGTTGCCGATACCACGCAGCACTTTTTGGTCCATGAGGACGGTTTTTACAGGCGTTCGGGTTTTGGCGAACACCTTTTCGAGATGCGCGGCATCAACCTCGAGTGCATCGGGTGTTGCATTGGGTTTGGGATCCAGGGTGGCAGTTGCTGCCTTTTGGAAATCGGTTAGCGACAAGGCATGCCCGTCATCGAACGTCAGTGCAATTATCAGTGACTTTTGCTCCCTGTCGTCCCCTGCAAGTATGAGTTGCCCATGCAGCATCAGGTGCAGGCCCAGCACATGGCCGCCTCCAAATTCAAAATGCAGTTCCTTACCCGAGCGGATCACCTTGCTTAGTTCGTGGCCAACCAGTGCCTCTGCTAATTCTTTTTCGGAAGATTTAACGTTCCTTGATTGGCCAATGGTGATCTTTTGCAGCTTTTTCCCCTGCAGGGATTTAGTGAGATTGCGGCTGAAGACCTGTAGATCGGGTAACTCGGGCATGGCGATGAAATTTTATTGATATACAAAAATAGTTGATTTTTGATTGGAGGATGGGTCCGCCCAGCGGTTAGGCAACACTATCTTGCTATTCCAGAAATAAGCCATCGTCGTCGCTTAAACTCAACTGGATATTTTCACTTCCCGCAATTCCTTCGATCGAGCCTTGCACATGGGCCGCATTCAGCAATACTTTTTCCAGTTGTTTTTCGCGCGCTTTCCATAATTTTTCCATCATATCCCGTTCCCGCTGGATCGACATCTTCATCGATAAAAATCCTTCCCGTATTGCTTTCCATTGTTCCGAAAATTCGTGACTTGTTAAATAATCATACAGCAGGTGCATTTTGTCGCCTTTGTTTTCCTGGTTGCGTTTCATGTTGAATAATTTCAAAATGCCGTCGCGCAACACATAGGCTACTGCCTTC
>JABDGE010000047.1 GCA_013286235.1 Bacteroidota bacterium | reverse complement strand
TTTTATCCCCCGCCGCACCTTATCGACCTTTACCGGTACTTGATCGCAAATAACAAGATAGAGGATATCCGCAACTACAACGAAAATAACCTGCATGTGCAAACCGATATCGTGCTGCAACTGATCAAACAGGGCGTGGCCGGCTGGGAAGAGTTTGTGCCCGCTGAAGTTGCCGGGATGATTAAGGAGCGCCACCTTTTTGGCTATACGCCCGAATTGGGCACGGCGCAGCAAGTGGCTGCCGGGGAAGTAAGCGACGGCAAGATCACGGTGGTAAAAAATGAAGCTTAAGGGTTAAAGCGAGGTACCCGGGATATATTTTCAATCTTTAACTAAAGTCTAAAAGTTTTACCACTGAGAGCGCTGAGGAGACGCGGAGGCCACAGAGCCTTAATAGTTTGCGATTTTTTTCTCTGTGTTCTCCGCGCCTTCTCCGTGCTCCGTGGTTAAATGAATTGATTTTCTAAGAGTTATTTTAGCCGAAACATCAGCCTCGTATTTTTGCAAAATAGGGAATCTGCCAAATTTGCCCTAAACTTGCAATTGCAATGAAATCATTTTACGGAGACCTTAAACTTGGGATATTAGGCGGTGGCCAGTTGGGCCGCATGCTGATACAGCAGGCTATCAATTATAACGTTACCGTTAAGGTGCTCGACCCGGATCGGGAGGCGCCCTGCCGTAAACTTTGCGATGAATTTGTGGTTGGTTCGCTAAGCGATTACGAAACGGTTTACAATTTTGGCAAAAAGGCCGATATGGTAACCATCGAAATCGAAAAGGTGAACGTGGATGCGCTTGAACAACTGGAAAAAGAGGGCGTGCTGGTATATCCCCAGGCCCGGATCATCAGGCTCATACAAGACAAGGCCCTGCAAAAACAATTCTTTAAGGAAAACAATATCCCCACAGCCGAGTTCCAGGTGATATCATCTGCCGAACAGCTAAAGAACAGTTATATACCATTTCCCTATATCCAAAAATTACGGCGCGACGGCTATGATGGCAGGGGGGTTTACAAAGTTATTGATGAATCGTACCTTGAAAATGCTTTTAAAGAGCCCAGCCTGGTAGAAAGATGGATAGACTTTGAAAAGGAAATTGGTGTAATTGTCGCCCGCAATGAAAGCGGCGAAGTTAAGACCTTCCCGATGGTGGAGATGGAATTTAACCCGCAGGCGAACCTCGTTGAATTTTTGATTTCACCCTCTACCCTGTCCTTCGAAGTTCAACAGGAGGCCGCTTTGATCGCCACCAAAATTGCCGAAGACCTGAAAATTGTCGGCTTGCTTGCCGTTGAAATGTTTTTGGATAAGCATGGCAAAATATTAGTGAATGAGCTGGCCCCGCGCCCGCATAACAGTGGCCACCAAACCATTGAAGGCAACGCGGTGTCGCAGTTTGAGCAGCATTTGCGCGCGATCTTTAACCAGCCGCTGGGCGATACATCCTGCCTGAGCAATGCTATTATGGTGAATATTTTAGGCGAGCCCGGCTATGAAGGCCCCGCAGTTTATAAGGGGATTGAGAAAATATTGAAAAGCCCGGGTGTTTATGTACATTTATACGGCAAGGCGCTTACCAAACCGTTCCGCAAGATGGGGCATGTAACGATTATAGATTCCGATAGGGAAAAGGCCATTGAAAAGGCGAAGTTTGTGAGGGAAACGCTGAGGGTTGTTAGTTGTTAGTTGTTAGTTCATAGTTCATGGTTCATAGCCGGATGGTATTAGTGGCAGTAGCCGTGGGCAATGATGGTATAGGCGGGTGGGATGGGTGATTGGCCGAATCAGGCGTTGGAAGATTAATTGTTAAAATTTTTATAAATGAGTGGTAATGAAAAAAGCAATTTTAACAGCAGTGGTCGCGCTGACCATAGGTTTTTATTCAAGTCGCGCATTGGCACAAACACCGGCAGCCCCTGCGGCGGCTCCCGCACCAACCGGAACTGTGTTGGCAGCTTTGTCAGCCGATCCGGATTATAATGCAATAGCGCTATTGATCAGGGCTGCAGGCCTCGGGGAAACATTAAAAGGCGCGGGGCCATACACTATTTTCGCTCCCAATAATATAGCATTAAGCAACATTTCATCGGACAAGCTCGATGCGCTGATAAAAGATCCGGCTACTTTGGCAGCAGTTTTAAAAGTTCATATAGTGACAGGGTTATATGATAAAACGGCTTTAAAAACGGGACTCGCAGCAGGTGCTGTTACGGTAACCACGCTTGATGGCCAAAAGTTAACGATCGCCATAAACGCCAACAAACGGGTGGAAGTTACAGATGCCGCCGGCGATAAAGCGCAAATATCCAAGTTCGATATCTCCGGTACAAATGGCGTAGCTATCGGTTTGGATGCGGTTTTAGCGAAATAAAGAGAATTCTGAAATATGCTGATCAGCCCGGCTTTATACAGGCCGGGTTTTTTTATTTGGATTATTTAAGCGGTAAACAGTCATGCCGGGTTCTGTTGCCTCGTCGTCCAAATCTCCTTCAGGCCCCTTTTTCCGCACGAACCCCGTTTGCGCAAGCAATTTTATCGACCGCTCATTCGCCTCATGTGTAAAGGCCCTTATCTGCTCAAGGCATAGCCGCTCAAAGCCAAATTGTAAAACTGCTTTAAGCGCCTCGCGCATCAACCCTTTCCGTTGGAAATCGGGGTGCAGTTCATAACCAACTTCTGCGGTCAATTTCTCCTCGTCAAGGTTCCAGATGCAAATTGCTCCGATGAGTTTGTGATCACCAGTAAACGACATCGCCCAATAATACGATTTGCCCGCTTTTATCCCGTTCCGTATGGTCTTAATAAACGCCCGTGCATCGCCGGTGTTCATCGAAGATTGCCTGTCGAGATACCGGTTTACGGCATCGTTCGAGCGGATAGCTGCAAATTGCGCGGCATCCCTCAACTCAGGTTTCCTTAGCGTCAGGCACTCAGTGGTTAATGTGAGGTATAAGTTTGATTTTGTCTTTTGCATAGTTGCCAGGATGATGCGCAAACAATTTTCCGTTTATATGATTGTAAAGTAAACAAAATAAACGATGAGTAACCCCCAGGGAGAAAATATTTCCGGTTTCGAAAGGATCAGCAACACCATCAGCACCTATAGCGGCAGTTCCCCGGTGTTTCTGACCGCGTTGGCGCTCATTCTGTTGTGGGCTATAACCGGGCCGGTCTTCCATTACTCCAACACCTGGCTGCTTGTTGTAAATACAGGTACCTCTATCATTACCTTTTTAATGGTATTTCTTATTCAAAAGGCACAAAACAAGGCATCTATAGCCGTACAATTGAAACTGAACGAGCTTATAGCTGCCAATAACAGCGCCAGTAACCGCCTGCTCAATATTCAGGACCTGAGCGAGGAACAACTGAATACTTTATATGAACACTACCGCACGCTGGTAGAATTAACGCAAAAGGCCCGGTCAAATACCAAGAGCCATTCGGTTGAAGACGCGATCCTCGTAGCTGAAGAGGAAATCAAACAAGAGGAAATCAAGCTGGAAGAGATAAAGCAGGAAGAAATCAAACAGGAAGGGCACAAAAAGGACAAGAAAAAATAAATATAGTGCTGGGTTTATACTGCAAAATATAGGTCGATGCAATCAGTTCAACGGGCGGAAAAAAGGCAGAAGCCGCCAGCTGAAAGCTTTACACCATTGTTCCGATATCCATCTTAATGGGATTGAATCACCCAGGTTCGGACCTGCTCTTTGTCTGATTCCCGAATATGTTTAATTATCGCTATACATCTGATAGTTTGAAAATAAGACGTGCTTATGAGATAATTCTCGTCAATTCGCTTATTGCATACAAGGGAAGATTAGTTAGCCAATCTTCTTTTCTGAAATCCGACATAGATGTACGTACGGCTGTTACAGGTTTATATTTCTGGCAAAAAGATTTTAAACTTTTTGCCTGTAAATTTTCTTCCGCTTTCACTTCTATTGGGATAACCTTGCCGGCATTTTGTACCAAAAAATCTATTTCAGCAGTTCCATTTTCAGAAGACCAATAGTAGGTAGCTAAATTTTTTTGTATCACCAGTTGTTGCAATACAAATTGTTCTGTTAGCGCTCCCTTGAATTCCTCAAACACGTTATTGCCTTGCAAGAGCGTTTTAATATCTATGTCCACCATCGCTCCCAATAATCCAATATCTGCCGTGAATAACTTAAAGGCGCTAAAGTCCTCATAAGCTTTTAAAGGAATAGCTGGTTTAGATACCCTGTTTACTTTATGGATAAGGCCGCAATCAATTAGCCATGACATCGCTAATTCATAGTCTTTTGCCCTTGCCCCATGTTTTATTACCCCATAAATGAATTTTTTATTTTCCTTTGCCAATTGTGCGGGCACGGAATTCCATAACATCCTGATTCGGGGAACAATTTCGTTGGGGGCGTGTTTTGAAAAATCTTGCTCGTAGGCAGCCAGTATCCCCTTTTGGATACTTCTTACCTCGTTAAAGTCATTTTTTTTGCTAAACGAAAATACTGCCTCAGGCATTCCGCCGACATAATAATACTGCTTTAATAATTGGATATATTTTAACTTAAAGTTTTTGATTAATGACCAGTCGTTACTCTTTAAAAGCTCCAGTAAACGCGTTTCGCCCAAAGCTTCCAGGAACTCAGTAAAACTTAATGGGTGAAGATCCAAAAATTCGACCTTTCCCACCGGGAATGAGTTTTGTCTGTTCAACGCTACACCTAAAAGAGAACCTGCGGAGATAACATGATACTCGGGTGCATTTTCCTGGAAATATTTAAGGGAAGTTAATGCGCCAACTGCCTCCTGTATCTCGTCAAGGATTATCAGGGTACTATCGGGATTAATAGTTATACCTGTTTCAATTTGTAAGGCAGACACAATCCGCCGGATATCAAAATCATCCGTAAAAATATTTTTCAAGTGTTGACTGCTTTCAAAGTTTACGTAAGCACACTGGGCGTATTCCATATCGCCGAACGCTTTCATAATCCATGTCTTACCAACTTGCCTGGCTCCGCGGATTAGGAGCGGTTTGCGATTATCCGAATGCTTCCATCTAACTAATTCGTCCGTTGCTTCTCTTTTCATTCAAATCATTTTGCACAAAGTCGAATTACTTTATGCGCAAATATGCATTATTTCGAGCGACTTTTTGTATAGTTTGACATTTTTTCGAATGACTTTAGTAGCAATCAATAAAGTCTATTAACTATTATGAATTACAATTCGGTTTGAAATGCTTTGGTGTGAATCAAGGTTGGAAAACCTGCAAATCAATTAACTTAGGTGCATTTTGTGGGTGTTTGGTGTCAATAGTGGACAAGCTTTACTGAAATTATGTACTGATTTCCTTGGGTCTTCTCGCCGCCCGGATGATCATCGAAAAGTTGTTTTTTTAAACTACTGCATGTATTTGTTTAGAAAATCCTGTATCCGGGCCCAGTTTTCCGGGCTGTCGAACATTACGCCGTAATGCGGTGCGCCCGGCACAATGACCAGCTCGTTCTTTACCCTCGATTTTTTCAATTCAGTGCTAAGTTCAACCGATTGTTCGGGATTCACCGATTCATCCTTTTCTCCCTGTATGATCAGGAATGGCGGGTCGCCAACGTCAACATAGGTGACCGGGCTGGCCTTTTTTGCCAATTTTATATTATCGGCCACAGTGCCGCCCAATAGCAGGTTAATAGGGCTCTTAGGGTCAGGGTTGTCGTGGCCCTTCAGCGTTAATAAGTCCGAGGGTCCATAAAAGTCAAAAACAACATTTATTTTAAACTGCGGCTTTTTTCCTTTGTAGTAAAACGTTCGCTCGTTATCGTTATTGGAAAGCGCGACCAGTGAAGCGAGGTGTGCGCCTGCTGAAAACCCCATCAAAGCGATCTGCCCGTTATCAATATTATACTGGGCCGCATTTTCATATAAAAATTCGATGGCCGCGTTACAGTCCTGCACCTGGGCCGGAAACGGCGCTGTTGTGCTCCAGCGGTAATCGATCGACGCTATGGCGTAGCCGGCGTTGACCAGGTTGCGTATGATATTAACCATGTAGCCCATGTCGGCATGTTTATCGTTCGACATCCAGGCGCCCCCATGTATCCACACCACAAGGGGATAGCTGAGCTTTTTAACCGGCGGAAGGTAGATATCCAGCTCATGTTTTTTTAATGTGTCATTAGCATAGGGGATGTTTTCTTCGACCGTGGTTCCTTTTGGGAAAATCTCAGCAGCGCTAATTGTTTGTGCCCGTACTGTGCCAGTCAAGCCTGAAAAAATATACGCAAGCAAACCCAGGTGAATAAATTTCTTCATCATAAAATAGTTTGTCGTCAAAACTAATAAATTATCCGCTGATGTTTTGGCAATCGAAAAGGTGGTGCGGATAATTTTTTCAGGGCTCATTTTTCCACTTAGACTATCGTATTTGCTGATTCGATCAAGCGTCGGCCTTCGGGCACACGTGATTTAATTTCGGGTAGACAACCTGAGACTGTTCAAATTTTGCAGTCCCAATAATAAATGTGAAAATCACTTTATGGATTAAGCAAAAATTTTCTTAAAATTAACATAGATGAAAAGTCGCCTCTTTTTATACGCAAAGTATTGCTTCTCAAACATTTTAGGAATATTGCTGGCGACCATTTTTTTTTACGGTTGGCTAAGTCCCCGAAGCGTAGCCGCAGAAAATAATCAGCCCCCGGAGACCACTAACCTAGTTAAACAGCAAATTTTCCATGCCATATACCTGTTGCCTCCCGAAAAAAGGGTCGATTCAGCTTTGACCCTGTATAAAGCCACCTGCCGGAAAATTCCGGCAGCCGATGCGATGGCCGCACTCGACCAACTAAATAAACTGGCACTTCAATTTAACGACAGGCCGATGCTTTGCGCAACTCTCCGGATGCGGGCAGACTATTATTCGGTAAACAATGGCTTTAATAAACTGAGCATCCACTTCTATCAGCAAGCCATTAATTTTGCAAAACAAAATTCCCTGCCTCTTGAAGCTGCTATTTCTGTCCATTTGATGGGAATGTATTATTATACATTCGAACATTATGCTGCTACCTATCCTTATTTGCTCAATTCGCAGGATATGTTCAGCGAGATCGGATTTGAGCGCATCCCTAACATATCAATGTACTTGAACGACCTGGCTGTATTCTATTATGCTGTCGGCGATTATTACAATGCTAAAATACAGTTGGACGAGGCCTTGCGATACAAATCCTACAGCCATCGCGACCAGATCAGTATGATCAATTCGATGGGGCTGATCTATCGCACCGACAGGCAATATAAAGTGGCGCTTAAGTATTTCAATACTTCGCTTCGGCTGGCGAAATTATACCGCGACAGCGCCTGGGTAGGTATAGCGCAGGGAAATGTAGGCTCGGTTTATTTAATGCAGGGGGAGGCTCAAAAAGCCGGGCCGTTTATCAGAACAGATTATACATTATCGCTGCGTTATAACGAAAATGTCAATGCTGCTATTTCTTTACTACGGCTTACAAAGCTCAGCGTGCTGCAAAACAGCCTCGGGCTGGCGGCCGCCCAGTTAGATACGGTCAGGGCGCTTATTGCCGGTCAGCCTGGTGTTTTGGAACAGTGGATAGATTATAACGACCTCCGCGCAGTCATCGCCGAGCGGAACGGAAATCTAAGTGAAGCGTTGGAATACCGCAAAAAGCTGGAGACAGCAAAGGATAGCCTTGCAGCGCGCAACAACCTGGCTGACCTGGAGCGAACGCGATTAAGAAGATTAATGGATTCGCACCTGGTGCAGGTAGGCAAGCTCAAAGCTTCCCAGCGAATCGGCGATATCGAACGCAATGGTATTATCGTTGTATTGATTCTTTTAGTGATCATATTCGTGTTAGTTTACAACCGCCAATTGCTGAAAGAAAAAAAGGACAAAGAGTTGTTGGCTGCGGAAAAAAGAGTCGTTGATGAAGAGCTCAAAAATTCAGTGTCTGAATTGATGCTGTATACCGAAAACCTTAAACAGCAAAACCACCTGATCGATAAATTTAAAGCAAAAATCCAGAGTCGCGACGAAACAATGGCCGATGCGGGAATTGTAGAAAAGCTGATGCTGGGGAACCTCACAACCAACCAGAATTGGGATGAATTTAAAACACTGTTTCTAAAAGTACATACCGGATTTTTTATCGATTTTAAAAAAGCCTTTCCTAAGCTTACCGAAACGGATATGAAATTGCTTGCCCTGATGAAGCTCCATTTAAACAGCAGGGAAATGGCCGGTATGCTGGGCGTAACTCCGGAAGGAATTAAAAAAGCGCGTCAAAGGCTTCGTAAAAAAATGGCGCTCCCCGTTGGTACGGGTATTGAAGAAGCCCTTATGGCTATATAGTTGAAATTGAATCGTTTGCATAGCGCCAAAACCTTAACATGACATTTGTCCCCTGTTTGTCCCCCGTCGAAATTGAATATTCCTAAAAGTTGTTGTTACCTTACAGCACTGTTTATCACCCCTGATTAATTATGCCAGAAGTTAAAAAATGCCCGAAATGTAAAGTCGGGGAATTAAATGAAAGGGTGCCGAGATCGTTTTTTGTGAAAGCGTTGTTGTTTTGGCTGCCTATCAAAAGGTACCGTTGCCACCGGTGCATGAAAAAAAGCTATGTGTTACATACCAGTACTTTAAAAACAGCCATTTAAGCATATCCCATTGTAAGCCTAAATTTGAATCTGCAGGGGCAAATCGCCCCGCAGATTTTTTTCTTTTAGGTTCGTTTGACTTCGCTTGCTATCTTATGCTGTAATTCCAAAATGGCGCCGATCAATGCCTCTGGCCTCGGCGGGCAGCCCTGCACATAAATGTCAACCGGTATCACCCGGTCAACCCCTTTTACTACATGATAGCCGTGCTGCCAATAAGGCCCCCCACAGTTTGAGCAGGAGCCCATGGATATTACATATTTCGGCTCAGGCATTTGTTCATAAAGACGTTTAATGCGCTCGGCCATTTTAAATGTTACAGTGCCGGCAATGATCAGTACGTCAGCCTGCCTGGCCGATGGTCGCGGGAAAACACCATAACGGTCAAGGTCGTACGTCGAGGCAAAAGCGCCCATAAATTCGATGGCGCAGCAGGCAATGCCGAAACTTAAGGGCCACAACGACGATAGCCGCCCCCAATTGAGCAGGTCGTTCATTTTGGTGATAATTACACCGCCGTTGTCATTGCTTATATCATTCACTCGCGGGCTTTTTGAAAGTAGGTTTAAACGTTGGCTTTCGAACCGGAGCCCCGGCTTGATCAACCGCCCCGGGGGCCTGGTCTGCTACCGGGCTATCTGACGTAATTGTAAATTCCTTTACCTGGTAAGCGCCTTGCTCGCTGTTAACCTTTTCATAAACCGATAAGGGTATGCTGGTGTCGGCCACAGGTTTGGTAGGTTCGGGTTTTATCCAATCCAGGTCTCCTTTCACCCAAACATAGGCCAGGCCCAAAACCATTATCCCCAAAAACACAAACATCTCAATGAGCGACAAAGCCCCCCAGCGCGGCTCAAAACTATTCAACTCGTGGCTCCCGAATACGATTGCCCAGGGGAAAACAAAAACCATTTCCACATCAAACAGCAAAAACACCAATGCGATAACATAAAACCGCGAATTAAAAGGGAGCCAGGCGCTGCCGGTCGGTTCCTCGCCGCATTCGTACGAGGTGAGCTTTTCAGGATTTGGTTTTTTTGGCGCCAGCAACCGGCTGATAAAAAAAGCAAAACATACCATCATAATGCCAACGATCAGGAAGATAAGTATCTTGCCGAATTCAGATATTTGCGCAACGCCCTCCATGATTACAAAACTAACAAAACAAACAGATTTCGATGCCATAATTATCGGCGGCGGCGCTTGCGGCCTGATGTGTGCCGTGCAGGCGGGCTTTTTAGGAAAACGTACGCTCGTATTGGAAAAGAACGACAAAGTGGGCGCCAAGATACTGATCAGTGGCGGTGGCCGCTGCAATTACACCAATCTATATGCATCGCCGGCGCAGTTTATTTCGCAGAATGAACATTTCTGCAAATCCGCGCTTTCACAGTGGACAGTGGACGATACCGTTAACTTTTTCGAAACCTACGGCATCATAGGCAAGGAAAAAACACTGGGCCAGTTGTTCCCGGTAAGCGATAAAGCCAAAGACGTAGTCAATGTATTCACAAACCTGTGCAACGACCTTGAGCAGCAGGTAATTTGCAACGCTGCGGTCAGCCAGGTTGAAAAAGACGGTGATAGTTTTAAAATCGTCGCCGAAATAAACGGCAGCCTGGAAGAACTGCATGCCCCGAAAGTGGTTATTGCTTCCGGCGGCCTGCCTATCCCAAAAATGGGCGCGACTGATTTGGGCCTCCGCGTCGCCAGGCAGTTTGGGCTTGCCGTAGGCGATACTGCGCCGGCCCTGGTGCCCCTAACCATCACGGGTAAGGATCAGCCTTGGTACGAGCAATTATCCGGAAACAGCATCTTTTGCAGGGTATGGAACGACCGGATAAGTTTCGAGGAAAATATATTATTTACCCATTGGGGCTTAAGCGGACCGGCCATCCTTCAAATTTCTTCCTACTGGCACCCCGGTGAATGGATATACATCGACCTGCTGCCTCACCGAAACATCGCGGAACTTATTCTCGCCGAACGTGAATTAAACGGCCGCAAAACGTTGCTCAGCTTCCTGGCAGGGCTGTACACCCGCAAGTTCGCCGAAGCCCTGGCTGATAAGGTGCCGGTTGATAAAAATCTGGCAACCTTAAATAAAGCTAATCTCGATGACCTGGGCAATTTAATCCACCAATTTAAAGTAAAGCCTGCCGGCGATAAAGGTTATGACAAAGCAGAAGTAATGCGGGGCGGGGTGTCCACCCATGAACTATCATCCAAGACCCTTGAAGCAAAAAAAGTTCCCGGCCTCTTTTTCGGCGGCGAATGTGTCGACGTCACCGGCTGGCTCGGCGGTTACAATTTCCAATGGGCCTGGGCGAGTGGATTTGTTATTGCATCTAATCTTTAGTGGAGCTTAAAGCTAAAAGCAGAAAGACCAAAGCTTGAGGGTTTAGGGTTGATAGTCCGTTGTTCATACCAAAACTTTGGTATGAGATGTCAGATGTGCGCTATGGGCTATAAGAATTCCTGCTTTCAGCTTTAGTCTTTCAGCCTTCAGCACCACGATTCAGCTTTTAGCTTTGGTCTTTCCGCTTTCAGCTTCCTTCACCTGGTTAAAATAGACGATCAGCCGGTCAATATTCTCCAGCACGTAAACCTTAGCCTTTATTTTGTCCACCACCTCCGGGTAGTCACCCATTATGTCGGTCATAATATCTTCAAAATTCTTATCGTTTAGGCGTTTCATGTCGGCGGTATTATCACCATAATAATAAACCAATCTTTCATAAACACCGCCGCCTCCGCCGATGCCGATAGGGACGTCAACACCTGCGCCCACGGCAGCGCCGCCATAACCGCCTGTGCCTATTCCTGTTGAAACGCCCGGAGCAACAGTAACGGCCGACCCGTGTCCATTTCCCGTTTTTACCCCACCGGCGGCATACAGTTTCAGGTCTTCATCAACCACCACCCGCACAAAATCAAAATCATTCCTTGCCCAGGTTTCGTTACCCGGCGCATGGGCTACTACAAAACTGTCGCGCTCTATAACAAACGAACGCAGCTCGCCGGCGCTGAGCTTAAACGGGCTCGACTTCTCGTCCTGCTTAAATTCAATGAAGCCTTCGTTCTTAACAGGTCCTTTTCCCGTGCCGCCGATTCGTATCAGTCCGGCTTCAACATTTCCTTTGTTGTCGGTAAAGTGGCCCGGAAGCCATTTCTGCCCGAATGATTTTGTTGATACAAACACGGCAGAAAAAAATAAAATGATTAAAATTGGGCGCATATTGAATAAAATACAAATAACGCACATTTACTTCGTTTTGATATGATGCACGTCGACTTACGCAGCGATACTGTTACCAAACCCACTCCGGGGATGATGGAGGCCATGATGAACGCCAAAGTCGGCGACGACGTTTTTGGCGAGGATGAGACCGTAAATGAGCTTGAGCAAAAAGCTGCTGCAATTTTTGGTAAGGAAGCCGGCATATTCTGCCCATCAGGCACCATGACCAATCAGGTGGCCATCAAGTGCTTCACCCAGCCGCTGGACGAGCTCATCGCCGACCAAACCGCACATGTGTACCGCTACGAAGGCGGCGGCATAGCTTTTAATTCCTCCGTTTCGGCAAGGTTGCTCAACGGCGAGCGCGGCATAATCACCGCTGAAATGATAGCGCCGGAGATCAACGCCATCAACGATCATTATCCTCGAACCAGCCTGGTAGTTTTAGAAAACACATCGAACAGAGGCGGAGGGAGCTGTTACACGCTCGAACAGATTAAACCAATTGCCGCCCTTTGCAAAGCTAAAGGGCTTAAGCTCCATTTGGACGGGGCCCGCATATTCAACGCTTTAACCGCAACAGGCGACAAATCCGAAGATTATGGAAAATATTTCGACGGCGTTTCGGTTTGCCTTTCAAAGGGCCTGGGGGCGCCTGTTGGCTCGGTATTCCTGTCGGATAAGGAAACCATCAGGTACGCACGCCGTGTACGCAAAGTTTTTGGCGGCGGGATGCGCCAGGCCGGATTTTTAGCGGCGGCCGGCATCTACGCCCTCGACCACCATGTGGAGCGGCTGAAGATTGACCACGCTCATGCCCAAATCCTTGCTGATGCATTAAGAAACTGTCCCGCTGTATCCCATGTGCTGCCCGTCGAAACGAATCTCATCTTGTTCGATACGGTCGAACCCGCCGCAGCTTTCCTGGAAAAACTGGCTGCCCATGGCATTAAGGCGTTGTCCACGCATCCGCATCGCGTTAGGTTTGTGCTGCATTTAGATGTGCATCCTGATCAGGTGGAGCATGTGGTGAACATCCTTAAGGCGATGTAGGATGTGCGCTTATCGCTCCTAAACAAGCCCTTCAACTGGGCCCGTAGTTTAGATGTTTGTTCTAAAATAGTGGTTAGTTTTACCACGGAACACACAGAAGGCACAGAGAACGCGGAGGAAAATGTGTTTTAAATATGAGTTGTTGATTTATTGATTAGCTGAACAATTCTAAATTTATACCTCCGAAATGCGCACTTTGTGCGCCGTAGTTTCAGCGAAGGCGCATATCCGCACCCCCGACTACGAACCATGATCTATGAACTATGAACCCATTTGATCTCATATCTCATATCCCCACACTTCGTGCGCCGTAGCTTTAGCGAAGACGCATCTACTTAATCCCCCTATCCGCCGCTTGTCTTTCCGCATCCAGCCCGGATATTCTTTTGGCAATGCGCTTACTTCATCAATTGTTTTCAATTCATCGGCACTAAATTCAATTTCGGTTGATTTGATATTGGCTTGCAGCTGTGCGACGGTCTTCGCACCGATAATGGTACTGGTAATACCCTTTTGCAGACGAACCCATGCCAGGGCGATCTCCGCCACCGAAGCTTCATGTGATTTGCAGATTTCAGCCAGTACGTCGATGATGTCGTAGGCCTTTTCCTTATTGATAGGAGGGAAGTCAAAGTTATCCCGGCGCGAGTCACCGGCTTTTTCTGTGTTACGGGTATATTTCCCGGAGAGAAAGCCGCCTGCCAGCGGACTCCACGGCATCACAGCCAGGTTTTGGTCGGCAGCGAGCGGTAAAATTTCACGCTCAATATCACGGCATGCCAATGCGTAAAAATATTGCATGCCCACAAACTTGTTCCAGCCATGTTTTTCGGCAATGCCCAGCGCCTTCATTACCATCCAGGCCGGCCAGTTACAAACAGCCACATACCGCACCTTGCCGGTAAGCACAATATCGTTCAGCGAACGCACAATTTCCTCAACCGGCGTTTTTGGGTCGACTCCATGTACATAAAGCACGTCGATATGATCAAGCTGCAGGCGTTGCAGGCTTTCATCAACGGATTGAAAAATATGATAACGCGAAAGGCCGACGTTGTTTTGGCCCGCACTCATCCTGCCGCGCACTTTGGTAGCGATAACCAGGTCGTGCCTATTTAGCCCAAGGTCTTTGATGGATTGTCCAAGCAGCTTTTCCGATTCGCCGTACGAATAAATATTTGCGGTATCGATGAAGTTAATGCCCGAGTCGGCCACAACCTTCATCAGCTCATTTACTTCCTTTTGCTGTATCTTCCCAATAGCTTCCCAATAACCTTTGCCGCCAAATGTCATGGTGCCAAAACAAATCTCGGATACCACCACACCGGTGTTTCCTAAAAAATTGTATTTCATAAACAGATGATTTGTTTTGGTAAAGTTGGGGGTTTTAAAAAAACTTTCCCGTCAGGTCAAGGTCAAAAAGCCGCTAAAAAATTCAAATAAACATTCCAACCTTCCAACATTGCAACTTTCCAACCTTCTAACATTGCAACCTTCCAACCTTCCAACATTGCAACCTTCCAACTTTTCAACATTGCAACATTCCAACCTTCCAACATCGGAAATTCCATTTTTTTCTTGTATCACAAACTTAAGGAGAAATATCCTGTTCTTACGGTCATGAACCGCCTCCTGAAAAAACTCGAAAAAATTGGGCGCGACCCAAAAATAACTGCAAAAGCAGCAGGCTTGCGTTATGTTTCGGATTCCACGCCGGGCTATAGCCGCAAAAGATCCGGCAAAGGATGGAGTTATTATGATAAGGAGGGCCATTTAGTAAAGAACAAGGATTTAGTCACCCGTTTTAACAAGTTGGTGATCCCGCCCGCGTACACCAGCGTGTGGATATCACCCTATGAAAACAGTCACCTCCAATTCACGGGTACCGACGCGGCCGGGCGCAAGCAATATCGGTATCACCCCGGCTGGAGCAGCATTCGCAACCAGGCTAAATATTACCGGATGCAATCATTTGCCGGACATTTGCCCGACATACGCAAACAGGTGGATAAAGACCTCGCGCGAAAAACGATGGATCACGACAAGGTAATAGCCCTAATAGTAAGGCTGATGGAATTGACCAGCATACGGGTTGGGAATGAGTCCTACAAAAAGCTATATGGTTCCTTCGGCCTCACTACGCTGATGAACCGGCATGTAAAGATTGAGGGTTCGACAATTAATTTCGAATTTAAAGGGAAGAAAGGCGTTTTTCACAAAGTTGCGCTGCATAGCGTGAAGCTTGCAAGGCTGGTAAAACAGTGCCGGGAAATACCCGGCAAAGAGCTTTTTCAATACTATAATGAAAATGACGAAAAATGCACAGTCGGCTCGGGTGATGTAAACCAATACCTGAAGGACATCACCGGCGAGGAGTTTACCGCCAAGGATTTCCGCACCTGGGCGGGCAGCGTGAGTTCACTTTACGCCTTCAAACAAGCTGGTGAATTTTCGAGCCAGGCCGAATGCCGCAAGAAGATTGTGAGCGTGCTGGATGAAGTTGCCGTAAATCTCGGAAATACCCGCACCGTTTGTAAAAAATACTATGTGCACCCGGCAGTGATCAAAAGCTACGAGACAGGGACCATATTCAAGTATATCAACCAATTGGACGACAAAAATGATATCAATTCTGCTGAATTGAACGAAGCAGAAAAAGCCCTTCTGGAACTCCTTGGACATGAACAGCTGGCCGAAGCCAGCTGATGTGTCCAAGCAGTTCCAGAAGCCCCTCTCTATTTTTTTGTTATGATAAACAAGATGCCGTTTTTGGCTTTATCGCCATAAAGCTCTTTTGTTTCTTCGTCGGTTTTCAATACCATTCGGTCAATGTCAAAGGCCGATAGCTTTTTCAGGTCGGCTTGCGATGCGATTTTGCCGTTTATGATGATCAATTTGTCGGAGAGGTGGCTAAGGCTGAACGATGAGCTTAGGCTGTGATTAAAAAATGTTGTACCCGTGATGGTGGGTTGCAAGGTAAGCCCCTTAAACGGCCTAACTTTAACCGGTGATAGATTTGACGAGTTGAATAGCACAGGTTGATGAATTAACACAGTGTCAATCTTTATCTTCCCATTTTGAACTTTGATGGTGTCAAACATGGCAAGGTTTCCATCGATCACCCGCGCGCTAAAATTTTTTGCCCCTGAACCATTTATCCTGATGGAAGTTACCGGCGTTTGCGCAACGCCATTTTTGGTGCGCACATAAACCACCACTTTGCCGTCGTCCTGTGATTTACCAACGGTAATCGAAATAATGTCAGCCGGGTCTACCTTGCTGATATCGTACTCTTTTACAATTTGTCCGTCAACAATGTACATCGACGGCTCAACAGTCATTTGCTTGTTGTTTAAAATGATGAAATTTTTCTTGCCGGTGTCCTCGATTGCCAAAGGTCGTTTTTCCAGTGGAACAGTATCAATGATCGGTTTTGTACCTGTCTTTTTAACGCGAACAGATAAATTAATAGCAGTTGGTTTTATCGTGAAATTAAGCGCGGAAATTTTTAACATTGTTGTTTTGGGTTTAGCCAAATGGATGCTTTTTTTCACCAGCGCAGCCTTTGAAATGGTAAAAGCCAATAGCAAAACAAACACCGCAGGTACTAAAAAGGCATAGCGGGTGAGTTTAAAATTCGGGGATCTTTTTGCGTTCATCATGATGATTCGTTTTTTGATTGTTGATATATTGAAATGGTTCACAATGCCCTGCGGCGCGGCCGAAAAGCTTACGTTCACCAGGCTGTATTGATATTGCTTGCTGTCTACTCCTTTTTGAAGGATTTTCCTATCAGTTATAAATTCAATATTTTCCCGGATGGCCTTTTTAATGAGCCATATACCGGGGTTAAACCAATAAAAAATGGTACTTAATTCAGCCAACAGGATATCGAGTGTGTGCCATTCGCTTACATGCACGTGTTCATGCAATAGGATGGCCCTAAGGTCTGCCGGCTCGTGCAGTTTCGGGTTGACGTAAATGTTTTTCCAGAACGAGAAAGGCGCTCCGTCGCCGGCCATTACCCGCACCTGGTAACCCATTAGGTTAGCGGATTTTGAGTTGCGATATATTCGCAACAGCGAAATAAATTGGATGAGTAAACGTGCAGCAAAAAATGTGGCCCCTATCCAGAACACCGTTTCCACCCATTGCCAATAATCAGGACGCTGTATTGCCGTCAAGCCAACGGTCGGGTTGTGGAAGTCAATAGCCACGGCTATCTGTTGGTGCTGCCGCCAAAAGTCCGAAAGGTTTATCTCCGGGTAAACGCTTGCGGATACGATAGCACCGACTAAATAAATGCGGTTAAGCGAATAAAAGGTTAAGCGGCGCAATACCGCATAATAGCCCGCACAAAACACAAGCAAGGCCAAATTCACTTTCAGTAAAAAAACGAATAAAGTTGGCATGGCTTTCAGGATTTAGGGTTTTCGATAAGTTTGATGATCTCTTGCAGCTCAGATGCACTGATCTTATTTTCCTTTGCAAAGAACGCTACCAGGTCCTTGTACGAGTTTTGGAAATAGTTGCTCACAAAGCCGCTCATAAAGGTCTTTTTATAATCCTGTTCATCTACTGTTGGCGAATAACGATAGGAGTTGCCAAGTTTTTCACCATTTAAAAATCCTTTCCTCTCCAGGTTTTTTATGGTCGACGCCAGCGTTGTATATGGGGGCTTAGGTTCGGCCATCAGGTCTAAAAAATCTTTTATAAAACCTGTGCCGCATTGCCATACTGCTTGCATGGCCTCTTCTTCCTGGATTGACAATTTTTCCATGGCTACGAATTTTTCGTAAAACTACGAATAGTTCGTAATTATCCAAATCTTTTTTCAAATTGTTTGCTAAATGTTACAATGCTTCAATAACTTCCACCCTAAATCGGTGAGATCCCTCCAAAAAAATCGGTGAAATCAAACCAAAATCGTTGTAATCCAAAGAAATAAAATCGGTGAAACTAAGTGCAGCAACCTCATGAACGCCATTGAAAAAAAACAATAAGTGAATAATCAAAACATAATCGGTGTAATCCCAAAAATAGAATCGGTGAAATCCCGGAAACAAAAGTTGTAACATTCAAACCAATCCTTTACCTTAGTTGACAAAATCATGACAATATGTTTATCAACCGAAAAACAGCAATTATTCTCGCCCTGGCATCCGTTACGACGGTGGCAGCGCTAACTTCCATGGCGCCGCAGCCGGCTGTGGAGAAGCCTCAGAATCTTAAGGTGCTGCCGAAAAATCTTACCGACCGCCAGATACACCAGATCATGCACGAGTGGGCGGTATCGCTGGGTGTTCGCTGCGATTTTTGCCACGTGGCAAATGCCGACGGAAAGGGACTCGACTTTCCAAACGATTCCAAACCGGAAAAGGAAATGGCGCGCCACATGTTCAAGATGATGAACAAGATCAATAAAAAATATTTTGAAGCCGGTAAAGATTCGCTCGGAATGGTGCAGCACACGGGTATAAATTGCTACACGTGCCACAGGGGCGATTCCCATCCGGAAACAAAAATCCCCGAAATGAAACGCGGTCCCGGAGGTCCTCCTCCGGGTGGACCAGGCGGTCCGGGTGGCCCGCCACCGGGTGGACAGGGTGGCCCTCAAAAACAATAAAATTACGAACACCTTTTAACCCCGGTTAAAGGGTGTTCTGCTTTAATAAAATGGACAACGGAATATACGTACGACCAGCAGAGGAGGGGGACCTGGCAGCCATCCTTGATATTTATAACCATGTAATTGTAAATACGACGGCCGTTTACAGCGAAAAACCGCATACATTGCAAATGCGTAAGGACTGGTTCGACGACAGGATGAAAAACAATTTCCCGGTTTACGTAGCCGATGCCAATGGAAGTGTTGCCGGTTTTAGCAGTTTTGGCCATTTTAGGGTATGGCCCTGCTACCGGTACACGGTTGAAGTATCGGTTTATGTTGAAGCTTCGTTCAGGGGGCTCGGAATAAGCAAAATACTGTTAGGCGCGTTAGTTAAACGCGCCGGCGAGATGAACTACCATGCCATGATAGCGGGCATAAGCGCAGACAACGAAGTTAGTCTGAACCTTCACCGCTCATTCGGTTTTGAGGAAGTGGCCCATTTTAAACAAGTCGGCTACAAATTCGGCCGCTGGCTTGACTTGAAGTTCCTGGAGCTGTTGGTTGACAATACGCCCGGACCTATTTAACAGTCCGCTTGATGTACTTTCTGTACAAATACTCGGCATAGCCAACGCTGATATAATCAGGGAATTTCCATCTTGGGAAATAAGTTCTTTTCAGGTATTTAAGATAGCTGAAAAATAAAACTCCAACAAACAAGAGTACGGCGATTGAGAATAAAACTTTAGCGAGAGTGATTAATGCGTCCATGAGGGTATAACTTTTTTCCTCTTTCTACGCATTATTTTCAGGGGGGTTACACTTTTTAAAAATATTTTTGAATCGACTTTATCGGACAGGTATAAAAATTCTCGCTATAGTTAACTATAGCATGACTTATTTAAATATAACGATGGTTTTATAACCTATCATGTTAAATCGCCGCTATCATTAAGTTAATAATTAAATAAGGATGTAGCTATCTGGCGCTAACGCGCCAACGCGAATGGCCTATGGTTTTATCTGTCGGCAACAGTAACTTTATAGCAAAGCTCAGTGGTCGCTGTTCGGCGGGTAGCTGTGTAGATAACCCCTTTCACCAGCTCATAACCCGTGGAAACGCTTTGGGTGGATCTTTTTAATATGAGGCCGGTGCCGTTGTCCACCAGCACAACACCGTTAATACGGCTGTTCAGGTTGCCTGAAAGCTCGGTGGTCGAATAGGTGATCGTAGTTGTCCGGCTGTTTACAGCATAAACAGTAAACTTGCTCACGGTTGTGGTTGTCGAATCCGTCCAGCTGTAGCCCTTTTTGAGTGTTGGCCCCAACGGAATGTCGATCGTAAAATCAAGCGAATTTCCTCGTACAAGGTTCTCGCCCTGGATTCCTGTAAACGCCAACAAGGTGTCGTCCGAAGGCAATTGTTTTTGAATTGATAAAATTTTACCGTCTTCATCAACTGATACCAGGGCCGGCCGTCCGATCATTTGCAAAAGCGACATTTGTATGTAAGAGTTTGGGTCCGGTCGTTTTTCGGAGTCGAATACCACCTTTTGGCCCAGGGCATTGACTGAATCAAGTATTTTATTTACGGTAATGCTTACGGTTTCCCGCCCGTTATTGTCGCTGTTTACTTTGTACACCTTAGTTACGTCCGAATAAGTGCTCAGGCTGAGCTTTTGGCTGCCTCGTTGCAGCAGGCTATTTGACCGGATCAGCACCTGCCGCTGATATTCTTCGCCCTTTTTTAGCTTAAACTCGTGATGGACAGTTTGGGCAATAGACAGTTGGATGGCAAAAAACGCCAGCAGATGAGTGAGATAGTACTTTATGTTAGGCAAGGTGTTTTTCATTTCAATTTTCCCGGCAAACTGGCCAGCCCCTTTTGTGGCCAGTGCTTTCAATGCAAATCGTGCTACTGCTTGTTCTTATTACTTTTTATAGGCTCTTTAGCCTTACCTGGTTTATTATATTTGACGCCTGTACCAACCGCTGGTTGATGAAAAGGCACATTGCCTGGTATTTTTGGCATCACCCAAATGATATATGGAAATTGTTGAACGGAAAAATTCCCTGTTACAGCCGGTTTTATCAACACGGGAGTTACAGGTATTTTTGGCGTCTTTTCGTTTGGATCATTGCCGCTGATACCGGGCGTCGACGGAAAAGCCGGCAATTCGGGCGCCTGTGGGTTTGGCATGTCGATGGCGCCGTCGGCTGCCTGATCACCTGGTGGACGTTCCGGTGGATTGAGCGCATTTGGCGCTGTTGGATCGGGTATATCATCAGTTTTTACCGAGCCTGGCGGCATCGTGGGCTGGCTGGGGGCGTCCACATTTAGAAAGGTTGTAATTACCGGTCCCGGATCAGGTAATTTCACTGACCCGCTGACGGGCTGTGCCGGAATGGGAACATCGGATGGAGGCGTAATTGCGATGTAATTTTTACTCGTTTGTTTGTTGATGGTTCCGGGCGGAACGGGTGGGGGGACGTTCCAGTCCGAAAAATCACTTTTCACCTGGGCAAAAGCAAGTTCCGCGCCTGAAAAAAGCGTTACAAACATCCAAATAATGATAAATTTCTTCATCAAACTATAACCTGCAAAATTTATACAAAGCCGGCACAATAAAGTCCGGCATTTTTTTATCGCTTAATGGTTATTCCTTTTCCCTGCTTAACGACAGCGGATAACCAACCGTAAATATCAGATCGGGTTTATCGCCTGAATACCGGGTCAAATTGGCAACACCAAGTTCAAACGACAGGGCATTGTCAAATGGCCTGAAACCCGTTGAAACGGCAAGGTTCACACCCGACCATTCGGCAATTAGGTTCACATGCTCAAACACTTCATACGAAACGTTGGCAAATACACCCGTTCCGTGGCTACCGCGGCCCGCGGCAATATCATCGGGGCTTTTCAAGTAAAATCGCCCGTTCCCAATACCAATGGTATAGGTAAGGCTCGAAGCGCCTTCAGTTTCCGATGGCAGCGATTGAATCGCATGGCTAAAGGCCACATAATAGGTTTCGCCGGGGGCGTCCGATTGTCGTGTGTTGGCAAAAAGCTGCAATCCCCCGGCCGAAATACTGCTCCCTTCAGCTATTATCCGGCTCAGGATAAAGTTAGCCGAAAAATCCCTGAAATGGTGTACATCTGTCATATTTATACTCGCTGCAACATTTACAGCCCTAAAAGGGTCGCCATAACTAATGCCACCTGATGCTATCAAATCAGGCGTGGTGTGGTACACCTGTGGATACACCCCGCCAATAGCCCCGAATAAATAAGTGCCGTAGCCGCCAAAGCCCGAAGGTGTGGTAAGGGTTTGCGGCGCATCATTGGGCAAAAGCATATCAGTTTGGGCTTGAATTTTATCCCGGGTTAGCAATGAGTCGAATTTTCGGTTCAATGCTTTTTCAAATTCGTCCTGTGCAAATGCTTTCCCGGCAAAAACAAGCACAACCGTGAGGGTAAAACCAATCGTCGCTTTAATTATTGATCGGGGACTTATCACCAGTAGACGTTTTTAAATCGGTTTTCCAAAATAAGTATTTTTTACCATACCCATAAATTAAACTTTTATTAATAGTTAATGTATCCGGTAACTCAAATATCGCAAAAAGCCGTTTACTAAAACCCGCTATGCGGGATTCCCATCTTGCCCGAAGGGCTCCTTCGGAGAGCAAAACGAGCACGCGGAGTTTCTATTAGTTCGAATGTTAGCTAATTCGCCCCGCTTTCTACCTCAACCTCAAACCGAATCCGGTGTAAAATTAATTGAAAGCATGACTACAGCAAATACCAACCTGTTTGTATAAACTGCACCCGCTCCCTGATATCCGCTTTCTCTATAACTTAAATTATCCGCCAGCCGGCGGACGTTAGTCGCAGCTTCTTTCGGACTTTCGGACTTTCGGACTAATCTCATACATTTGTTACCATGCAAAAAATTCTTATCGCAAACCGCGGCGAAATAGCGCTGCGGGTGATGCGCTCCGCACGGGAAATGGGCATTAAAACCGTGGCGGTTTACTCCGATGCCGACCGTGATGCCCTGCATGTGCGTTATGCGGATGAGGCAGTACATATTGGCGAATCGCCCTCGGTAAAATCATATCTCGACGGCGAAAAGATCATTGCAGCCTGTAAAAAAACAGGCGCCGAAGCCATACATCCCGGTTATGGATTTTTAAGCGAAAATCCTGTGTTTGCGAAAAAAGTGCGCGAAGCAGGCTTGATTTTGATCGGGCCCTCACCTGAGGCCATGGAGATAATGGGCAACAAGCTGTCGGCAAAGGCAGCGGCGTTGAAATATAATATCCCAATGGTCCCCGGCACTGAAGAGGCTATAACCGATGTAAACGACGCTAAAAAACGTGCGATTGAAGTAGGTTTTCCCATTTTGATAAAAGCAGCCGCCGGCGGTGGGGGCAAGGGGATGAGGATTGTTGAAAGTGCTGCGGAGTTTGAAGAACAGATGGCCCTGGCGGTGTCAGAAGCCACATCAGCTTTTGGCGATGGCTCGGTATTTATCGAACGCTATGTGGCCTCCCCAAGGCACATCGAGATACAGGTGCTGGGTGATACACATGGCAACATCGTTCATCTTTTTGAACGCGACTGTTCCGTGCAGCGCCGCCATCAGAAGGTGATCGAGGAAGCCCCATCCGCCGTTTTAACAGCGGCTACAAGAGCGCAGATGGGTAAATGTGCGGTTGACGTAGCCCGCTCGGTAAATTATACCGGCGCCGGTACGGTTGAGTTCATCATGGATGAACAGATGAACTTTTTCTTCCTGGAAATGAATACGCGCCTGCAGGTGGAGCACCCGGTTACCGAATTGATAACCGGCATCGACCTGGTGAAAGAACAGATACGCATTGCAAGAGGAGAGACAATCAGCTTTAAGCAGGAGGATCTCGAAATCCGCGGGCACGCAATAGAGCTGCGCGTTTATGCCGAAGACCCGGACAATAATTTTTTACCCGACATAGGCACGCTGCAAACTTACGTCACCCCAAAAGGGCCGGGAGTTCGAGTAGACGATGGCTTTGAGCAGGGCATGGAAATCCCCATTTATTACGACCCGATGATCGCAAAATTGGTTACCTATGGTAAGGATAGAGGCGAGGCCATCGAACGCATGATCCGCGCTATAGATGAATATAAGATCACCGGCATTATCACCACACTTGGTTTTGGTAAATTTGTGATGGAACATCCGGCATTCACCTCCGGAAATTTTGACACGCACTTCGTGAAAAAATATTTCACACCTGGCTCACTGCAGCAAAGCAAGGAAGATGAGGCCTTAATAGCTGCGATTATTATGGAGAAGCTATTGGCTGAAACTACTATAAAGCCGTCACAACAGTCTCAAGTGGAAGCTTCCAACTGGCTCAAAAACAGGAAAAATAATTAGAGTAGAGAACAATCCAACAGAAGTGTCGCCATCTACTAATAATAGATCGGCATCCGACGGGCCATTCACACGCACCGCCCCCAATAGTTTCAGTGACGACGGAACACATTCTCGTTTTCAAATCCGTTCGCTCAAACACCCGGCAAAACCCAACATTACAACTTTTCAACATTGCAACCTTCCAACAGTAAAACCTTCCAACAATAAAACAATCTACCCAATCACTTCAATCAAATTGTCGATCAACTTTGCCTGCGCCGGATTTATTTTCAACCTGGCCTCATCCGCACTAAACCACCCCGCCCTGTCAATCTCCGGGAACGATTGATTTTTGCCCGACTTAGGCGGCCATTCCATTTCGAAGCTGTTGCTATAAATGGTTTCGTGATCAATATCGCCTTCAACCGCCCAGGCGTACACAGTCTTCCCGCTTTTTAAGGTTACCGGATCAAGCTTAATAAAGCTGCCATCTATTGCCTGCCCTGTCTCTTCCTCAAATTCGCGTTTTGCCGCTGCAAGCGGGTACTCATCGTCCAAAAACTCACCTTTGGGAACAGACCATGCACCCGCGTCTTTGTTTTTATAGAATGGGCCGCCCGGATGCACCAGGAAAATTTGCAGTATCCCTTCGGATTTTCGGTAAAGTAAAATACCTGCGCTTTGTTTGGGCATGATGGAAGATTTAAAGGCAAGTTAATGAATGAAACAACTATAATGGTTAGCTTTGAAACAATAAAATTACTTTAAGAAATGAGCGATAATCCAATGGCCTCCTTCAAAGTGTTGGGCGACTATAACACTGATCTCCGCAGCCTTTATGAAGCATGGGCGACCACCGAAGGTCTCGAAAAATGGTTCTTACGAAAAGCTGAATTTTGCGCCATCGCCGGCCGCCTGCGCGATCCTGAAGAATTTATCCTGAAAGAAGATACCTACGAATGGTATTGGCACGGCTGGGGCGATGATGCTGTGGAAAAAGGCGAAATACTGGAAGCCAATGGCACCGACCTTATTAAATTTACTTTTGCGGGCGGGAGTATTGTCACTGTCAGCTTCTACAGCCGTAACGACGTTTCCATTGTTGAGCTAACCCAGGAAAATATTCCCGAAGAAAGCGATCCGTTGAAAAACCTCTATATCCAATGCCAAACCGGGTGGCTGTTTTACATGGCAAACCTAAAGTCAACCCTCGAAGGCGGCGTCGACCTAAGAAATAAAAAGCTGGAAGTACCAAGCAATTTTAAATAGTAAGCCTCATGCGAACCGGAAGCTATTTATGAGCATATTGTAAAAAATAGATCCTTGCCTACAAAACTATCGCCTATTTTTTAGCTTTGTGCCGCTTCAGCTCCCCCTTTAGGGGGCTGGGGGGCGAATGTTCACAGGAATTATCGAAACTTTAGGAAAAGTAACTTACCTGCGCCACGATCAGGGTAATTTACATATCACCGTCGCTTCATCTCTCTCATCGGAGTTAAAGATCGATCAGTCTGTTTCGCATAACGGCGTTTGCCTCACGGTTGTGGCCCTTGTTGATGGTACCCATACGGTAACTGCCATCGAGGAAACCTTAAATAAATCAAATATCGGTGGTCTTAATATTGGCGACCTGGTGAACCTCGAGCGTTGTATGCAGTTAAATGCCCGCCTTGACGGTCATATCGTCCAGGGCCATGTGGACCAAACCGCAGTATGTGCCGATTTCAGGGAATTAGACGGCAGCTGGGAATATACGTTTGAATATGAAGCCATCCAGGGTAATGTAACGGTTGAAAAAGGGTCAATTAGTGTCAATGGCATTAGTCTAACGGTAGTCAATTCCAGGGCAAACAGCTTTTCTGTTGCGATCATTCCCTATACTTTTGAGCATACCAACCTGCAGCAGGTTAAGCAAGGTTCAATCGTCAACCTGGAATTTGACATTATTGGAAAATATGTTGCGCGGTTAATGGGGCGATAATAAAATCGGGCGGCGAGTGTCAGAGGCTATTTCAACACCGAATGGAAAAATGCTACAGCCATTTTACCCGCCTGCTCATGTACCTTATGCCGGTCGACTGTTGCATCATCAAACATAAAAGGGTTTTCAGTCCTTGAAAGCGATCCCGCCGGTTCATTCAAAAAAACATAGTGGCCTGCCTTGCCGGGGACGATATAAAGCTTTGAGTTTTTAATGAGTTGGTGGTAATGGGCTGCATTGGTTTTTACCGGCGCGATGCTATCGCTTTGCGCGCCGACTATATAAAGCGGCGCTGTAACACGGCTCACTTGCTCTTGGCTTACGAATCCCTGGCCGATTGCCGGGCACATCGCAAAAAACGCGCTGATTCGCTTATCCATCAAATCAGGGCTGGCTTTAAACAATGCTTCCACATGGGCGGTATCGATCACTTTATCGAGGTTGGGGAACTCTGGCAGCGTTGTTTCCTTTTTACCCTCCGGCGTATGGTCGAATTGATCGAGCGCCTCAAAGCTCACCTGTCCGCCGGCGAGTGCAATCACGGTATACCCGCCTTTAGAGAAGCCCGCAGCGCCGATACGGGTGCCGTCGATCACTGGCGAGAGATCTTTATTTTTTAACAGTTGGGTAAGCACAAAGCTAATGTCTTGCGGACGCTGCCAGGGTGTTACAAAGTCAATGGCGATTTTGTTATCGTACGTATTGCCCCAATGATCGACCGCGGCTACGATAAACCCATCGGCCACCAGCGCGTCGGCGAGCCACTCGAGCGTCATGCGCCCACCCCCGGTTCCATGTGAGATCATGATCAGCGGATGTTTGCCACTTTGGATGGCAGCATTCCAGACGGAAGGAAGATGTTTAAACGGATAGCCCGGTATGCTGTCGGGCTTGCGGGTGTCAGTGGTGGGGTACCAAACTTCGGTAGTGAGCGGCCGTTTTCGAAGGGAGTCGTTGAAATGGAATGTGCGTTCGCCAATGCCAACCTGGGCCATGAGACCGGCGGGCATGATAACTACGAGGAATATTAAAATCTTTTTGATCATTGCGTTAAATACTTGCCGGGCAAAGTAAGAGCTTATACAGCGGCTGTAATTTGACAAAAGTCAATAATTTCACTTTTTTGATTTCAGGCGGCTAAGTGTTTCCTGCGAAATACCCAGGTAATCGGCTATGATCTTCGACGGCAGCTTTTGTATCATTCCCGGATCGTTCTCCAGCAGCAGGTTATAGCGGTCTTTGGCACTCATGGTAATCAGGCTTTCGATCCGTTTGATCGAAGCGATATAATCCATTTCAATATTCCGGAGATAGACGCGCTGCCACTCCGGGAAATTATCGGTCAGCTCCCGGAAATCGGTAAAATTGATATACAGCAGTTCAGACGGCTCCAGGCTTTGAATATAGGCCATCGAGGGTTCCTGCAAAATAAAGCTTGGAAATGCCGTTCCGAAACGGTTCTCTGTAACCAAAAAACGGGTTGCTTCCCGCCCGGACTGATCGAGCATGTACACCCGCAGGCAGCCGGTGTTTACAAAGTACATATAAGGGTTAACCTCCCCGGCGTTTAGCAATACCTGGTTACGTTTGGTGCGTTTTAAACGGTATTTGCTGCAAAAATAATTCAGATCCTCATCGCTTATTGGCATACGGTCGCTAAAGTATTTTCTTAATAAACGGTACGGATCGACAGGCTGCTTATCCACAAGAAAAATTAATGAATTGCGTTAAATATAGTAAACCGGGGCGACACGACGCCTTCGCCCGTGCGACTATTCGAAACTTTTTAGCCGCCTGGTTGTTAATAAAACAATGGAACAATAAAACCATTCAACAATAAACTATGGATACCTTAAAAAAATTCAACCTGATGGAAAAGATCGTTCATGAACTGGAAGATCTGAAAAACAGCCAGCAGGCTATCATACAAAAACTGGCAAAAATTGAAGTCGACAATATCGACCTGGGCGATAAGCGCCTCGAAAAAGACCTCCCCGACATGCACCAGCGCGTATCCGACAATTTGGATACCATCGCTGGTATTCTTGAAGATTTTGCCGTGAAAACGGATCAGTTTAACAGCAAAAATAACATTGCAGGCCTAAGAGAGCAGGAAGCCTTGGCGAAATAAAGTGAAGTTGAAACTTACGAAGTTTTTAAAACTTCGTAAGTTTTCTACTTCTACTTCTACTTCTACTTCTACTTCTACTGCTATTACTGGTATTGTATATAAACAGGCGCCGGCGTTAAATGCAATATCTCTTCCGGACTCAATAGCCGTTTCGTCTCCTTCGTCAGATCATTTTTGTAAAACAGCTTAAAACCGGTAAACTGCACCGGTTCGTGCCATTCAATATAGTGATAGGTGTCCTTCTTCAGTTGTACGCCGCCCCAGCCGTCCATGTTCATCACAAACTGCACTTCGGGATGTAACTTGATATCCTGGTAATTGGTCACCATTTTTTGAGTGAAACGGTGCACGATAAATATCTTTGGCGGCAGGTTATATTTCTTTACAATATCCGCCAGGTATTTACTTACATAGTTGATATCGTCGGCATCAAAGGTGCCAATTTTCTTGCCCGGCACGCTGCTGTCCTTCATTGAAAATTCAGGGTCAATGCCTAAATGTACATCCGGCATTTGCAAGTATTTCTCCAGCCTTGGCACCTCCTTTTCAACCGTACTATACCCAACCTGCAGATCAAGGAAAATAATGGCATGGATTGACCGCGCCATGTGTATCACGCTGTCGATCTGGCTGAACGGCATGCGCAGGCTATGGAGGCCGTTGCTGCCGGCATCTGCCTGTGCTGTAACGCAGATATAGTGCAGCGCGGGCATTACGGGCGTGGTCGTATCAGCCTTCTCCCAAACCTTTACCTCGCCCTCCAGCTTTTTTAGCATCACCTTTGGAGCGTATTCGCCCAATACCCCCATGTTCTTGGAGTACATATTGCCATAATAAGCAACCACCCGGTAATAGGGCAATATGGCGCCAGGCAAAGGTACCGGGGTATGTTTTACTGGCCATTTTCCTGATTTATCGTGATTAGCCAGTTTCCGCATCAGCGAATCATAACGGGCGGTATCGATGGGTTTGCGGGTAGTGTCGGAAAATTTTGATGGGCGAACATTCCTTCCAAATGAAAACCCATGACTGAAAACAAGGATAATGGCCAAAAGAAAAAAGGCAGATTTTATATTTTTCAAAATGCAGATGTTTAAAAATCAAAGATCGAAGTTCTAAAAACCTCATATGTCTCCGTGTGAATCTTTTGGTTATTTTCCCAACTTCTGTATAACTCAAGTTATCCGCCAGCTGGCGGATATCAGTCGCAGCTTCTTTCGGACTTTACTGACTTCCGGACTAATCTCTAATCTCCACTCTCTAACCACTACCCCACACTTTTCCCCTTCATCGCATGGCTTATCGCCACATCCATCAGCCGCTCGGCAAAGGGCCGGGTGTATTCATTCAGCGTATCAATGGCTTTATGGATTTGGTCTTTATCACTGCCGCCTAACACTTCCTTTAATGCGGCAACCAATACATTTGTTTGCGCAATTTCATCTTCCGATAAAAAATCGCTGTTCTTCTGCAAAAACTTCTCTACGGTATAAACCATTTGCTCACCTTCCGTGCGGGCCTCAATAACCATGCGCTGGCTCACATCATCTTTGGCATGGGTAATACTGTCCAGCAGCATCTGTTCAACCTGGTCGTCAGTAATGCCGTAGGTAGGTTTTACTTCTACCTCCTGCTTTACGCCCGAGCGCAGCTCAACCGCCTGTATTTTCAAAATGCCGTCGGCATTCAGCAAAAAGTTAATATCCACTTTGGGAAAACCCGCGGGCATGGAAGGTATGCCCTTTAAATCGAACTCCGCCAGTTTGCGGTTTTCCTTGATCAGGTCGCGCTCACCCTGGTACACGGCGATCTTCATATTCACCTGCCCGTCAATCGAGGTGGTGTATTGCCTTCCGGCTTTGGTAGGCACTTTTGAGTTGCGTGGGATGATCACATCCATCAGGCCGCCCATGGTTTCGATACCAAGCGAAAGCGGGGTAACATCCAGCAGCAGAATATCCCTTCGGTTGCCGGCCAGCACATCGGCCTGGATAGCTGCACCGAGGGCAACCACTTCGTCCGGGTTTACCTCGTCATGCACCTTGCGTCCAAAAAATTCAGACACCATCTTTTTAACCAGCGCAGTACGGGTAGAACCGCCCACCATGATCACTTCGTCAATTTGGCCTATATCCAGGTGTGCATCTTTCAGTGCATTTTTGCAGCATTCGATGGTTTCAGTCACTTTGGGCAGTATCAGCTGTTCAAATGTATTCCGGTCGAGGGTGCACCATATATCGCCGATCTTATCGTTCACCAGGCTTTGGTGGGCGAACGCTTTTTTAGTTTCTTCGGCTTTCAGGCGTAGCTTTTGCGCCAGCTTATTGTCGGCTAACACTTCGGCCCTGTTTAGTTGATTCTTTTCGATCCAGTAATCCACAATCGCCCGGTCGAAATCGTCGCCGCCTAAAAAGGTATTGCCGTTGGTGGATAACACTTCGAAAATCCCATTCTGTATCTGCAAAAT
>JABDGE010000046.1:12406-30799 GCA_013286235.1 Bacteroidota bacterium | reverse complement strand
CGGGCATCGAATTCCTTTATTTCTACGCCCATGATCTCGCTGGGGACAGTGCGCAAGCAGGCATCCGCCGGGATCATCATTACCGCGAGCCATAACCCGCCGTCGTACAATGGCTACAAGATCAAAGCTTTTTACGGTGGCCCTGCCACACCCGACGATATTGAGCAGGTGGAATCCATTATACCCGATACCATAGATTTAAAACTAAAATCGGTTAAGGAATACGCCGCCGATGGCCTGATTGAATTTATCGACCTGGAAGATATGTATGTTGAACATGCCGAAAATAGCTTCGACATCCCTGCCATTCGCGATAGCGGGCTGGTTTGGGCCTATGACGCGATGTACGGCGCCGGGCAAAATGTGATGCGCCGCTTGTTTCCGGATATTACCTTTTTGCATTGCGACGCCAACCCGGGTTTCGACGGGCAGGCGCCTGAGCCTATTCAGCGTAATTTAAAGGAGTTTGAAGATTTGATCAAGTTGTCGGAAGGCGAAATTGCTTCCGGGTTGGTAACGGATGGCGATGCCGACCGTATCGGCCTTTATGACCAGGATGGTAATTTCGTCGATTCGCACCATATTCTGTTACTGCTTATTCACTACCTGTATAAGGTAAAGGGCGAAAGGGGAGAGGTTTACTCAACATTCTCGTGCACCAGCAAGATCCAAAAACTTTGCGATGTTTACGGGATAAATAATACGGTTACCAAAATCGGCTTTAAATACATTTGCGACCTGATCGTTAACTCGGGCAAGCCATTCATGGTGGGCGGCGAGGAATCAGGGGGCATCGCGGTAAACGGGCATATCCCGGAACGCGACGGTATTTGGATCGGATTGATGATTTGGGAGTTTATGGCTAAAACAGGCCGCAGCCTTAGCGACCTGGTGCAGGAAATCTATGACATAGTTGGGAAATTCGCGGTCGAGCGCTACGACCTTCATGTTACTGAAGAACTGAAACAGCAAATTATTTCAAATTGCAAATCCGGCTACAAAAGCTTAGGTGGTTTTACTGTAGTAAAGACAGAAGACCTGGATGGTTTTAAATTCTTTTTTGAAGACGGCACATGGGTAATGATACGCCCATCAGGTACCGAACCCGTGCTGCGGGTTTACGCCGAGGCGCCTGGTTCGGCCGAGTCTTTTAAAATACTGGATAAAGTAAAAGCCGAATTGCTGAAATAGATTTTTGAGAAGTCCGAAAGTCCGAAAGTCGGGAAGAGGCTGCGACTGGGGTTTCGGCAAAAGCTAAGTTACAGATTAGTCCGAAAGTCTGTAAAGTCCGGAAGTCGGGAAGAAGCTGCGACTGACGTTTCGGCAAAAGCTAACTTGTAGATTAGTCCGAACGTCAGTAAAGTCCGAATCCCGATAGCTATCGGGACCGAAAGAAGCTGCGACTGACGTTTCGGCAAAAGCTAAGTTATACAGACGCGGGGTAAAAGGTTTACCGACAGGTAAGCTTTTTGCCCCTTGTTTTTTTATCTTACCCTGCGGGCCTTTTTTTCTGCCGCCAATGCTGCCCTGTTTTTTGATTGTCCGTTATTAATAAAACGAACCACTGGTTTCCAATACAAAAAGACCAATCCCAGACCAACCATTACCAATCCATCTGTAAAATAACTCAAAAAACTATTACCTATAAAAATCTTGCCCGGCGCCCAGAAAATCTTATAAAGATGACCCCAACCGAACCGGTTAACATTCCCAAGGAAAATCCCTACGCCAAAGGCGATTACATCGTTGATCCAATGCCAGCGCTTAGCTGCGGCAATAAACCACGCGATTATATATCCAATCAACATTCCAACATTCCCAGCCTGCTCAATAATTGTCATATCGAACTGGAATCTTTCGGGGAATTGCGCCTGTCGCATCTGCACATACTGGGGGTCGAGAAACAAACGGTCGTGCAAAAACCCAAAGGTTTCGGCGGCATAGAAAAAACACCAAAACGCCGCCAGGTGGATGAGGATCAACCGCACGTTGAAAATAGAAAAAAAACTGCTCATAGTACTTTTAGGTGTGAACTGCAATTATAGAAAATTTGACAGGAAAATCAGCGCCGCAAATGAGATTTTCTTAATTATTTTAGTTTTGGAGGCGAGTTGGGAGTGGCAGTAGGCGGTTGGCAGTTGGCAGTGGACAGTAGTGAGTAGTGAGTTGTGAGTGGGCAGTAGCTCGTCGGGATTGTGTCTTTTAAATAAAAATAATGAGTTTACAATTCAGGGTGGAAGGTGAATGTAAAGTTGAGGTGGTACTGACGCTGTTAAAGTGCTATATTTATTCGACATTAGCCAACCCAATCTGTTCATATGGAAGTACACCACCATCCCGAATTGCCGCACGGCGAAAAAAAGCGCTTCAAGGAATATGTACTCGAGTTTTTAATGATCTTCCTTGCGGTGACAATGGGTTTTATCGCCGAGAATATTCGCGAGCATTTCTCGGATAACTCGAAAGAAAATGAATACATCGTTGGGCTTGTAAAAAACCTCGGTGTTGACACAGCGCGACTTAAGGATGTTATTAAGAGCACAAAGCATCAAATAGATGGTTTCGATAGCCTGATCCACGTTTCCAAGACCAAGCTCTCCCAAATACCTGTACAGGATTCCCTGTTCCTTATGACAGCCCGCTACATCTATTATGCGAATGACTTTAAGGACGATGATATTACCTTAACGCAATTGCGGAACGCCGGAGGCTACCGCCTGATCAGGAATAGCGACGTAACAGACAGTATTGCGGAATATGAGTCGAGGATCAAAGACATCAACGGCGAGTTTGCTGATATGTTCACCTCGCTTGAGAAGGCCCGGGATAATGCCAATTTTGTATTCGATCTTAATATGGGGCATAATTTCAGGCTGCACCCAACGTCGACACCGGTTTTAATAACCAGCGACAATGAGAAAATTTACAATTATTATAACAGCTGCTGGCTGGTGCTTTTGGGCCTTGATGGCTATGAGCACATGCTTGAGGATCACCTGCAATACACCAACCGTTTGATTGGTCTCCTTAAAAAGGAATACGATGTGGATTGAGCGCTGCCATATACCATAGTAAAGCGGGCAGATATAGACCCGAAAAACAAATTAATAAGTAATATTTAGCTTATGAAACGCCTGTTGTGTATCCTTTTGGTAAGCGCCTGTTCGGTATATATTGCAGCCGGTCAGTCTGCTAACGATGGTCATTTACCGCGCATAGCCATTGCGGGTTTGGGCATCGAATCGAGCACGTTCTCCCCGGCGCTCACTGAGGAGCCTGCTTTTCATGCAGCTTACGGTGCTGATGTGTTTTCGGTGTACCCCTTTATGTCGGTTGATTCGCCTTTGCGGCACAGCGCGATATGGTTTCCAACAATCGAGGGGCATGCGTTACCGGGCGGAACGGTCACCCGCAAGGCTTATGAGTCGCTGGTTGGAAAGACACTCGATTCATTAAGAAAGCATCTCCCATATGATGGCCTTTACTTTGATATTCATGGGGCGATGAGCGTGGTCGGTCTTGACGATCCGGAAGGTGATTTTATCGTGAGGATAAGAAAAGTGGTGGGCAAAAAGACGATCATTTCCACCTCGATGGACCTGCACGGAAACGTTTCATGGCAGCTGGCCGAAAATACCGACCTGATCACCTGTTACCGGAAAGCGCCGCATGAGGATGCCATGCAGACCAAAGAACGCGCCGTACAGAACCTCATCGACAGAATCGAAAGCGGCAAAGGAAAACCGAAATATAAAGCCTGGATACCCATCCCGGTTTTACTCCCGGGCGAGAAAACAAGCACCCGCATCGAGCCTGCTAAAAGTGTATACGCGGCTGTATGGCCGGCTGCCCTGCAACCCGGCGTTATCGACGCCGCCATTTGGGTAGGATACGCCTGGGCCGATGAACCACGCAATCATGCTGTTGTGATGGTAACCGGCGATGACAAGGAAGTGGTGACTACAACCGCCGAACAACTGGCCCGCAGGTTTTGGGAGGCCCGGAACAGCTATGCCTTTGTAGCGCCGACAGGCACGCTGGATGAATGCCTGGATAAGGCCCTGGCCAGTAAAAAGCGCCCTTTTTATATCAGCGATTCGGGAGATAATCCAACAGCCGGCGGGGCAGGGGATGTGACCTGGTCGCTGATCAAAATTCTAAACCGGCCGGAGTTTAAAGCGGATGATGGCCCTTCGCTGATTTACGCTTCTATTCCGGGGCCCGAACTTGTAAAAGCCGCCATCGCTGCCGGCGTGGGCGGCCACGTGGATGGCTACGCCGGGGCAAAGATCGATTCGCGCAACGCACCACCGGCCCACATTGCGGGTACGGTTGAGTCGATCGTTTATGGCGATAAGGATGCCGAAGTTGAAGTTTCTGTTAAAGTGGGCAGCGTGCATGTCATCGTCACACAAAAACGTAAACCCTACCACAAGGAGATCGATTTTACCCGGCTTGGGCTAAATCCCCGCACGGCAGACATTGTGGTGGTAAAGATCGGCTACCTGGAACCGGAGCTTTATGCCATGAAAGCCGACTGGCTGCTGGCGCTAACACCAGGCGGTGTTGATCAAAACATTGAGCAGCTTCCCTATCACCGCATTCTGCGCCCGATGTTCCCGATGGATAAGGATATGAAGGACCCGGATCTTTCGGCGAGGTTGGTGCCGGCGTCGGATGAGGGGAAGTAGGGATAATAGCACAGCTAACAAATCGGGTAATGTGCCTTACTTTTTAGCATCCGAGATCATTTTAACTGCAACGGTCAGCGCATCGTCCGCAAGGACGGGAACATCCGGTTTTACTCCTATCGCTTCCCAGTTTGTCTTTGTTACTGGGTTTATCGCCCGGGCAAAGGGTATGTTGGCAACAAACCCATTCCCGACGGCTAATGGCCATACCGGGTGCGCTCCGCCGCCGGTGGTCTCGCCAATAACCGTAGCGCGTTTTTGCGCCTGCAGATCGTACGTGAACTCTTCACCTGCTGAAAAAGTGTTTTTACTGGTCAGGACATAGACGGGGATCGAATGCAACGCAGGCAATTCATTATTGGGCTGCGTCCAAAATTGCTGTAACGTGTTACTGGACCGTGTATACAAGTCATTTAAATGGGTTTTATCGGCGAACAAAAAACCGCACATATAGCTGACCATGCCTGGGTCGCCGCCCCCATTCATGCGGAGGTCTATTACCAACGCCTTGCCGTTACCTACCAGGCGAAATACAGCCCGCACTGTTTCTTTGGCCTCATCGTCCGGTGGGAAAAACCCACCGATCTTTATATAAAAATACCGCCGCGCAGCATTTCCAATTTGTCGAAGCCAAAGTTTACATGTCTTTCTAAGCGGTGTCTTGTACGCCTGGCGGCGGTATCCTCTACGTCACTACCAGGTGAAAAGCTGGGGTCGTAAGAAATGGATAGGTGCCCGTCATGATAAACGGATAAAATATCTGCGGTCAGCCTGTCGGCAAATACCGACGGTGCCACAATGGTATCATAGACGCCTTTGCGAAGCTGCTGCTGAATATATTTTCCCATTCTTTTGGCGGTATCAAAGAACACATATCTGCGCTCAAGGTTTTTTGTGATACTGTCGACAATCGCTTTTTTTCCTGATTTGGTAAGCCCATGTGGCTGGGCAACTACGTTGGTTGCCAATAAGGCTGCTAAAAGTAATACCGTAAGTGTTTTCATATGTTGTTGCAATTTTTAATGATAATAGTAAGGAACTGCTGTACGCGGGCTATCTCGTCCTGGTTCAAGTCCCGTAAAGCCGTTTTGCGGTTTCGTTCGGTCACGGGCTGCATGGATTTTAAATGCTGAACCGCCTTGGGTGTCGGTGTCAGCAAAAAACGCCGGCGATCAGCAGGATGTATGACTCTGTTCAGAAATTCTTTTTTTACCAGTAGCTCAATGATCCGGGTAACGGAAGCGAAATCCTTAAACGCGGCCTCTGCAATTTCCTGTTGGTTCCACTCGGGATTGTCCATGATGGCTTTCAGCACAAGCCATTGGTCTATCGTCAATTCAAAACCTTGCTTTAAGATCGCCCGCTGTGCAAACTGCCGGTAAGTTTTGATCGATTTTTCAAGGGTATAGAAAAAAATATCGTCTAATCTTTCCATAATTTTAATTGATACAAATATAATTGATATATCAATTAAAAAACAAAATAAAATTTAGTTTTTTGTTTTTACAGATTTCAGAACGTTTATCTCCTTAATCTGCTTGATTACTGGTTGCTGTCGCTTACCCCCTGCGGCGTTGATCAAAATATAGAGCAACTGCCCTATCGCCGCGTACAGCGGCCTATGTTCCCGATGGATGAGGATATGAAGGACCCGGATCTTTCGGCGAGGTTGGTGCCGGCATCGGATGAGGTGAAGTAGGTACACGAATAATCTACAAAGCCCCAATATTTACATTGTTGACACCTGTCAATTGAAAAGAATGGATAAATTGAGCTGTACTTAACCCAACACCAACAAGTAAACTTGCCAATGCACTTTTTTGACTAGATCCTACCGTAGGTATGTGACGGGGTTCAGAAGTTATTGGACGAACGCCCGAAACGCCTTTTGTTTTCATTTTTTTATTTTTAAGAAAGTACTACATTAGATCGGTGAAGAATAAAAAACCTCAACCTTTATTGCTTATATTGCTTAGAGCCTTCAAATGGGTCTCGCTTACGCTTCTGTTGGTCACTTTAGTTTCAATTTATTTCATGCCTCGAGCTATTTTGTATCCTGAATATTCTATAATTAGTTGGATACAACCTTTCCTGATACTGTTAATTTTACCGCTGTTAGTTTTTACGACTCTGCTATCATTCACTAAGCGAGTTAAATTAAGCACAGTCAATGCGGCACTATCTGTAGGAATAGTTGGGCCCACGTTTGAGGTATTAAAAGACTATAGGGAAAAAGTTGAATTAACTAAAAATGGTGTTTGGGTAAATTCCATAGTAGTTGACAGAAAAAAAACAGGAAACCGCGGGCTTTATTGGACAATAAAATGCAAATATGAGTTAAATGGCCGTGCGTATGAAACACTATACCACGATGATCTTAGCAACCTGCATCCAATTGGCGATACAATAAGATTAATTTATAGTAGTGAGTATCCTAAAATATATGCGCTCGGCAGCGAGTGGAACAAATAGCTTTCAAAAGAGGTCTGATTTTTTTCAATCAACTCAAAATAAAAAACAAAATTTCCGGTGATATTTTATTAATTTACTACACTTGTTAGTAAAAGCAGGTTTATGGCACAGCAAAACACTTTTGGATATACCGCTGCTGAAAGGGAAAAGGCTTTCATCGCCCTGTACCAGCAAGCCTTCCCGGCGGTGGCGAAATATGTAAGCAAAATGGGGGGAACATTTGACGAGGCGAAAGACGTTTTCCAGGATGCCTTAGTGATCTATTATGAACGATCAGCAACCAAAGCCTTTGAATTAAAGATGGATGAAAAGGCTTACCTGTTTGGAGTAGCCAAAAACCTATGGGCCAAAAAGTTCAGGGAAAATATGCTTCTTGACCCAGTTGAAGACTATGAAATGGATTTGGTGGATGAGGAAAGTACCCAGCCGTCAAACGGCAAATTGATGCATTACCTGGAAACTGCTGGCAAGAAATGCATGGAAATGCTGAAAGCTTTTTATTACGATAATTTACCCGTCAAAACTATCGCTGAACTGTTTGGTTTTTCGGGCGAGCGCTCGGCTACGGTACAGAAGTATAAATGCATGGAAAAAGTTAGAGAAACCGTTAAACAAAGATCGTTGACCTATGAGGACTTCCTTGAATGAAATAAAACTGATCGATGGCCGCATTTTCAATACCAATCCGCCTGAAGACGCCTTACTTTTTGACGCCATGCTGCTTATTAACCCGGAGCTTGGTCAACAGCTGGTGTGGCAACAAAAAGCGCATGCTGTGGTAAAGCAATACAGCCGGAAGAAATTAAAAGCAGAGATAGAAGCGGTACACCAGCAATTGTTCCATAAGCCGCAACACAGCGGTTTCCGAAGGCGGATATTAAGCCTGTTTAACAAAAAATAACTCTTTAAATTATGAACTCCGAAACAAATGAATTTCGCAGCTATGCTGTGAAGCACCTTCATATTGACAGTACTTTGGTAGATAACTATGTGTCGCACACTGGCGCTGCCGCTTTTAGAATGGGGATGACGCCTTATATTATAGAGGAACGCCAGTTGAACATATCGCAGCTGGATGTGTTTTCACGATTGATGATGGACCGGATCATTTTCCTGGGTACCGCAATCGACGATAACGTAGCCAACATTATCCAGGCGCAGCTCTTGTTTCTGCAGTCGGCGGATCCGAAGCGCGATATCCAGATATACATCAATTCCCCCGGCGGTATGGTGTATGCCGGCTTTGGTATTTACGATACTATGCAGTTGATCGCCCCGGATGTGGCAACGATTTGCACCGGTTTATGCGCTTCGTTTGCTTCCATCATTCTTTGTGCGGGTGCAAAAGGCAAACGCGCCGCCCTGCAGCATTCACGGGTGATGCTGCACCAGCCTTTCGGCGGCGTACAGGGACAGGCATCCGACATTGAAATTACCGCCCGGGAGATCCTGAAAGTAAAGAAAGAGCTTTACGAAATCTATGTGAAGCATACCGGCCAGGAGTTTCAGAAGGTTCACGAGGTATCGGACCGGGATTTTTGGATGGGCGCTGCGGAAGCGAAGGAATTTGGGATCGTGGATGAAATATTGGGGTGATAATATTCTCTACGTACTTTTTACCGTGTCGCGCGCTTCATCTTTGATTGCTGTAAAAATATACATTTTCCCCGCCGTGTAGCTGGCAAATTGAATGGCGTCAAAGGGTATTGGTTTAAGGTTGGGCACTACCAGCTCGAAGTTCTTTACTCTATAGTTTGAAACTTTATCGCCGTCCTTGCTTTCGAGTATTGCCGCCAGCAGGTCGTTGCCTTTAATAGCGTCTTGTACCCGGATTCCGTTCAGCGGCTTATCGTCTATTTTTAGAATTTTCCGCGCAGCCGGGTTGATCAATAACACTTCGTGCTTTTGGTTAAGAGCTATTACCGCCGCCGGAATTTCCTCGGACAATATTTTTAATTCGTTCTCACAGGTCAATATCCTTAGCATCCTTTCATTATCCTGTTCGGCAAGTTTGCCGGCCATCTTATTGAATTCCACCGAGAGGTCGGCAAATTCATCGCCCTTGTCAAATTCCAGGCGGGTATCATAATGTTTCTCGCCGATCTCATGTATGGCGGATATCAATTGGTTCAGCGGGTTCAGAATAAAACCCGGGAAATTGACAACAAACACGAACAGGATCAGAAAGGTCACAAATACAATTGCGCCGAGGTACAGCATCGCATTGCTAACGGTGTTATGGATGTAGTTGTTCTTATCAACAACAGCTTTCATGTTCAATCCGTCTATCGTTTTTAAGCCCGACCGGATATCCCTTTCGGCTTTTTGCTGATCATTGGCAGTTGCAGCTTTGGTCAATTGCCCAAAAGCAGCCCGCACCCCTGCAGTTGCTTCCTTTTCGCCGGGCTCGGTAATGTTACCCTCTTGCTTTTTTAGAGCATTGTCAAAAGCCTGCGCCGCTTTTGCTGATAGGGGGAAATCATTTTCATCCAAAACCGCACGCATATCGCGGGTAAATGTCAGCGTTTCGTAGTTGTTTTTTAAGGTTTTGTTGGAGTTTTCGGAGACATTTTCGATGAAATAGACAGACACGACACCAAAAAATACCACCACTACAAACAGCAGGCCGAAGCCAATAAGGAGCTTGGTTTTGATCTTCATAAAAAATAGGCTTAAAGCAGGTGCAAAAAACTACATCCAATCAGATAATCTACAGGTAAATATACGTTGATTATCCTTTGAATGCTAAACAATAAATTTAGGGCAAAGTTTGGCGGGTAGTGGAGACGGGAAGGTTAGAGACGGGAAGGTTAGAGACGCGAGGGTTGGAGACGCGAAGTATCGCGTCTCTACCTGATTTTTATAAAAATTATCCATTAAATTTGATGCATATGAAATACGGCAGGATAGAAAATTACATTAATGGCGAATTCGTGCCGGTTCAGTCGGAACGGACCATAACCATTACTTCTCCAATCAACGGCGTATTATTAGCTGAACTGCCATGTTCCACCAAAGCCGATCTTGACAACGCGGTTGCTGCCGCTAAAATAGCGTTTACCTCCTGGAGTAAAACACCCATCAAGGAACGCGTGCAGGTTTTTTACCGGTACAAATCATTGCTTGAAAAGCATATACAGGAATTGGCCGGCCTCGGCAGCGAGGAGAATGGCAAAACGCATAGTGAGTCCATCGCTGAAATTGAAAAATGTATCGAACTGACAGAATTTGCCTGCTCGCTGCCCCAAATCGTAACCGGCGAAATATTGGAAGTGAGCAAAGGCGTGGAATGCCGCACCGAAAAAGTGCCGTTGGGCGTGGTGGCCTCGATCGTGCCGTTTAATTTCCCGACGATGGTTCCAAATTGGACGATCCCCAACGCTATAGCTTTAGGGAACTGCATCATCATCAAGCCCTCGGAAAAAGTGCCGCTTAGCCTTGGGCGCATTGCGAAGCTATTGCAGGAAGCGGGGTTGCCAAAAGGGGTGTTCAACATCGTTCAGGGTGATGCAGAGATTGTGAATGCCATTTGCGATCATCCCGGTATCGAAGCGGTGTCGTTTGTAGGTTCAACAAAAGTGGCCCAACACGTTTACCGGCGGGCAACCGGTAATTTAAAGCGATGCCTGGCTTTGGGCGGTGCTAAAAATCATTTGCTTGTATTGCCGGATGCCATTCCTGGCATGACCGCACAAAACATAACCGCATCCATGAGCGGCTGTGCCGGCCAAAGATGTATGGCGGCGTCGGCAATGGTGGGTGTTGGCGCAGTGGATCATATTATTGAAAAAATATGCGCCGAAGCACAAAACGTGGTTCCTGGTGAGAACCTGGGTGCAGTAATTAACAAAGAAGCGAAGGAACGAATAGAGCGTTACATCACCGAAGCCGAAGAACAGGGGGCCAGGATATTGGTCGACGGCAGAAATGTCGTAGTTGCCGGCAGCGAAAACGGGAGTTATGTTGGACCCACAGTGATCGATTATGTAACGCCCGATATGGCCGTGGCAAAAGAGGAGATATTTGGCCCTGTAATTTCCATCATCCGCACCAAAACATTGGACGAGGCATTGGCTATCGAAAACGCCAGCCCTTATGGCAATGCCGCCAGTGTGTTCACGCAGAACGGCGGCGCGGCCAGGTATGTGATGGAACATGCAAGCGCGGGGATGATCGGGGTTAACATCGGGGTGCCGGTCCCGAGGGAGCCTTTTTCATTCGGGGGATGGAACGAAAGCAAATTTGGCGTGGGGGATATTACCGGTAAGAGTTCAATTGAATTTTGGACGAAGCTGAAAAAGAGCACCATTAAGTGGAACCCGGAATCTGGGTTGAATTGGATGAGCTGAGTGGGGGAGTAGGCAGTTTCCAGTTGGTAGTAGGCAGTTGGCAGTTGTGAGATATGAGATATGAGATGTGAGTGGTGAGTAGTGATCCGCCGTCGCTGAAGCTATGGCGGACGAAGCGCAGTAGCAGTAGGCAGTTGTGAGAGGTGAGGTGTGAGTGGGGGAGGCTGTTTTGTTCTTTTTTAGATAATAATCAGATAAAATCTGCAATAAATTATTTCAAAGTACACTGATATGTTAGATACCGAAATTTCAGCAGCGGAGGATATTGTTCAAAATAGTCTGGACTATACCTTGTTTTCGTGGAGCAAGCAAAAAGGCATCGAACCGATAGCCGTGCAGCGGGCCGAGGGTGTTTACCTGTATGATTACGAGGGTAAGCGTTATATCGATTTTTCTTCGGGTTTGATGAATGTCAATATCGGCCACGGCAATCAGCGTATAACGGAGGCGGTTGTTCGCCAAATGCAGGAAGTAAGTTATGTGACGCCGGGCTGCGTGACGAAGGCCCGCGGCGACCTGGGCAAGAAACTGGCTGAGATTTGCCCGGGTGACTTGAATAAAGCATTCTTCACCCTTTGCGGCGCCACCTCCATTGAAAATGCCATTAAGCTGGCACGGCTTTACACCGGTCGCCATAAGATCATCAGCCGGTATCAATCATACCATGGCTCAACGTATGGCGTACTATCAGCCGGTGGCGACCCGCGCAAAATCCCAGCCGATGCCCAACAGGCGCCAAATTTTATTCATATCGATATTCCCTATGCCTACCGGTGGCCACATGCCCCGGAAAGTTTACTTCGTGATGCTGTTGATAGCCTTGAACGGATGATCGCCTATGAAGGCCCGGCTAATATTGCTGCTATTTTACTGGAAGGGGAGTCGGGCACCTCGGGCTGCCTGAAGTATCCGCAGGGTTATCTCAAACAGGTTAGACAACTGTGCGACAAACATGGCATTCTATTGATCGTTGACGAGGTGATGAGCGGTTTTGGCCGCACCGGGAAATGGTTCGGATTTCAAAATCACGATATCGTACCTGATATGGTGGCCATGGCAAAAGGCCTGACAGCGGGCTACCTGCCTTTTGGCTGCCTGATGGTTACTGATCAGATAGCATCAAAATACGACAACGCGATGCTGCCGCTCGGACTTACCTACTCCGCGCACCCGGTTTGCTGCGCGGCAGCGCTGGAGACGCTGAAGATATGTGAAGACGAAAAGCTGATTGACAACACGGTAGCAATGGGCAAATATGTTGATGAGCAGGTTGAGCTACTAAAACAAAAGCACCCCAGCATAGGCGACTGGCGGAACACCGGCTTATTAGGCTGCCTGGAATTGGTAAAAAACCGCGAATCCAAAGAGCCGATGGCCCCCTATAACGCAAAGCCGGATGAGATGGCGGTGATGAACAAAGTTGCCGCGAAAATTAAAGAACTGGGCATGTACACCTTTGTGCGCTGGAATTACGTCTTCATCGCGCCGCCGCTCTGCGTTACAAAAGAACAGATCGACGAGGGATTGTCCATCATCAGCCAGGCGCTGACGATTGCGGACCAAAGTGTTCATTGATGCGGCCGATTTTTGATTTACGATTTTTGATTTACGATTTTTTACAAGTATTGATTTAAACCCAAAAAAGTTTCCTACGTGATCGAATCGCCGAGCTACTGATTCCAAGTCAGTCGCACCTAACAATAAAACAATTCAACAATAGAACAAGCGAGCAATAAAACAACCTTCCAACTTTACAACCTTCAAACATTACAACAATCCAAACAATGAAACCCACTCTCCTTATGGCAATTTTATTAAGCATCCAGTCCATCGCTTCTGCCCAAAAGCCGCGCGCACGCGATATCGGCATTCCGTTCGAAGGCACAACCGGAAAATACAATGCTATAACAGATGTAAAAGGCGTTGAGGTGGGCTTTAGCACCATCATTGAAGGCGAAGGGAAAAACATCATCGGCAAAGGCCCGGTGCGGACAGGAGTTACTGCGATATTTCCACGGGGACAGTCGAGCGTACCCGTTTATGCCAATTGGTACACGCTGAATGGCAACGGCGAAATGACCGGCACCACCTGGGTCACCGAGTCTGGTTTTTTGGAAACGCCCATTCTCATCACCAATACCAATAGCGTAGGTGTGTGCCGAGATGCGATGCTTAAATGGTTTGTACAGAAGAATTGGATAAAAGAAGAAGGCTGGTACACCTACCCCGTAGTTGCCGAAACCTGGGACGGTGTGATGAATGATATTTATGGGTTTCATGTGAAGGAGAGTAATGCTTTCGAGGCATTAAATTCTGCCAAATCGGGGCCGGTTCAGGAAGGTAATGTAGGCGGCGGTACCGGGATGTGCTGCCTGGGTTTTAAGGGGGGAACAGGGACGTCGTCGCGCGTGATCAAGATCGGCGACTCAACTTATACCATTGGTGTGCTGGTGCAATCCAACTTTGGCCGAAAGAAAAACCTCACAATCGATGGCGTACCTGTCGGCCAGGAGTTGAAAGACACGCTGAATTACGAGATTCACAAATTGGCGCAATCCCATTACCAGGAAGGGGATGGGTCCATCATCGTTGTGCTCGCGACCGATGCGCCGCTGTTGCCGCATCAACTAAAGCGGATGGCGGAAAGGATCGCGCTTGGGGTGGGTAAGGTTGGCGGCCGCGGCGAGAATGGCTCCGGCGATATTTTTATCGCCTTTTCTACAGCGAACGCAGGCGCCTTTAACCGAAAAAGTGCGGTGAGCGTAAAACAATTCCCCAATGACCAGATCAACCCGCTGTTTGAAGGAACAGTGCAAGCTGTTGAAGAAGCCATTATAAACGCCATGGTTACCGCCGATACCATGGAAGGCGTTAACGGCAACAAAGCCTATGCATTGCCCCACGATGAGGTGATCGAATTATTAAGAAAGTATGGGAGGATAAAATAGACCGGGGTGAAAATAAAGTGCCTCTATTGATAAACTGTTATGCATTGAAAATCAGCATGCCACAAGCCTTATTTTCGCTAAAATTTAAAAAACCGTTGCTATTTTAACCATCAATACAAGTAACGACGGTATTCCTGCCAGAACTTGCTATTGTGAGAAATTATCCACATCTTTCCCTTCCGAAATAAAAATAGTATGGTCAATAACTCGAAATTAATTCTGCGTTTAGCTGCATGCATGATCTTTATCAATGCGGCCATCCACATTTATACACACCTTCAATGGCAGTCGGGAACAGATGCTGCCACATTGGCCATCATTAACCAACTGCCGCTGGCTAAACTCTCATTTTTGGGGGTAACACATACCCTTTCAGATTATTTCAACGGCTATGCCTATATCGTCGCCATATTCCTGGTGCTGGTGGGCGCTTTGCTTTGGGCATTGAGCGATATATCCGAAGAATACACTGCTCCGGGCTTAAAATTGCTTATCCCCATCACTATCTTCCTGGTTGTGCTGTTTTTTTATACCATCCTGTTCTTTATCCCCGGCGAGGCCGGTTTCAGCGGGCTGGCTACTTTGCTTTGCACCCGGGCAATCGTCGTATTACATCACGGGCATGTTGAAGAACATTTAACAAAAGCGGAGTAATTTGCAGCTGAATTTCGCGGACAATGGGTAAGCTTTTTGCCGGCCAGGTATTCGGAAAACAAGACCTTGCCGAACGTCTCCTGGCCAAAGGCGAATACGAAAATTGTACCTTTAAAAATGTCGATTTTGCTGAGTCGGACCTTTCCGAATTCATATTTGCCGAATGTGAATTCCTCGATTGCAACCTTAGCCTTACAAAACTAATCAAAACAACCCTTCGCGATGTAAAATTCACGGGCTGCAAGATGCTCGGGCTACGGTTCGATACCTGTAACCAGTTTGCCCTTGCCTTTGGATTTGAGCAGTGTACGCTTAACCATTCGTCCTTTTATCAGACCAAGCTGAAAAAGATGGGTTTTAAAGATACCCAGTTACATGAGGTCGATTTCACCGGTTGCGACCTAAGCGCCGCCGTTTTTGATAACTGCGATTTCAAAGATGCCACCTTCGATAACACAATCCTCGAAAAGGCCGATTTCCGTACCTCTTATAATTATACCATCGACCCGGAAACAAACCGACTCAAAAAAGCGAAGTTTTCGATTGCAGGTTTGCCTGGGCTATTGGAAAAGTACGGGATAGAGGTGGAGTAGTCGGGATTGTTAAAACTGTAAAATCAACAATTATCTTTTAATACTCGCCGCAATTGTATTAATTTACACCCGTCTTCCGGCGATTATAAACCCGTTTCTCTGATGAGTAAGGATCAATTTGTTATCGGTGTTGATTATGGTACTGATTCGGTGCGTGCGGTTGTGGTCGATGCCAAAAACGGTAATGAACTTGCTTCATCGGTTTTTTTGTATCAGCGCTGGCAGCAGGGTTTGTATTGCGATGCGGGGCAAAATCAATTCCGCCAGCATCCGCTGGATTATGTGGAGGGGCTGGAATTCACCATAAAAGATTGTATCAACAAGGCTGGAGGCGCTTCGGTGGCTGCAGCTGTGAAAGCTATTTCGGTAGATACAACCGGTTCGACACCGGTTGCCGTGAACGAACAAGGGGTACCGTTGGCCTTATTACCCGGCTTCGAACAAAATCCAAACGCGATGTTTGTTTTGTGGAAAGACCATACCGGGGTTAAGGAAGCAGCTGAACTCAACAGCCACGCCGGGAAATTTGATACCAATTATTTGTGCTATGTGGGCGGCATTTACTCTTCGGAATGGTTTTGGGCCAAGCTGCTGCATATTTTACGAGCAGATGAAAAGGTGCGGGACGCTTGCTATTCCTGGGTGGAGCATTGCGACTGGATCCCATTTTTGCTGACTGGCGGCAAAAATGCAGGTGATATCAAAAGAGGCAGATGTTCCGCCGGGCACAAAGCTTTATGGGCAGCGGACTTCGGGGGCTTGCCGCCCGACGCGTTTTTTTTATCGCTTGATCCGCTGTTAAATGGATTTACGTCAAGGTTGTTTAAAGAGACTTATACATCCGATCAACCTGCCGGAACATTGTCGGCAGAATGGGCCGGACGCCTTGGGTTAAATATGGATATGGTGATCGGCGTTGGCGCCTTCGATGCGCATATGGGCGCCGTAGGGGGGCAGATAGAGCCTTATCATCTGAGCAAAGTAATGGGTACCTCAACCTGCGATATGCTGGTTGCGCCGAAGGCTGATATGCAAGGTAAACTGATCAAAGGAATTTGCGGCCAGGTGGATGGATCGGTTATTCCCGGCATGATGGGCCTCGAGGCCGGTCAATCTGCATTTGGTGATACTTATGCATGGTTCAGAAATATTTTGTCATGGCCATTGAACCAACTATTAAAAGAATCGTCCCTGATCGATGCAAAAACAGCAGATGCGCTGGGCGCCGAAATAGCCGCCAAAATAATCTCCGAACTTAGCCGGCAGGCGGCTTTATTACCTTTAGACGAAAATGCCGAGTTGAGCGTCGACTGGCTGAATGGACGCCGGACGCCGGATGCCAGCCAGCTGCTGAAAAGCGCCATTACGGGGCTAAGCCTGGGGAGTGATGCCCCGCGCATTTTCCGGGCGCTTGCCGAGGGCACCTGCTTTGGCGCTAAAAGTATTGTAGACAGGTTTAACAACGAGGGCGTTCCGGTAAAGGGACTGATCGGGATAGGAGGGGTGGCCAAGAAATCACCCTATATTATGCAGCTAATGGCCGATGTAATACAAATGCCCATCCGCATACACCAGTTTGAGCATACCTGTGCATTGGGCGCGGCCATGTTTGCAGCCACCGTCGCCGGCATTTATCCAAATGTTGAAGAGGCCATGGCGGCCATGGGTGGAGGCTTTGATGTGGAATATAAACCAAACAAAGGAAACGCCGAATTTTACGCTAAACGTTACCAGGAATATCAAAAATTAGGTGAATTTGTTGAAGGAAGCATAAAAGGAAGTTAGGGCAGATGTATGTTGAAAAACGCTAAAAGATCATGAGCAAATACGAAGCGATACAAAAACTGGCTTACAAAGCCAATATGGACTTGCCAAAGCTTAACTTGGTGATCTTCACGTTTGGCAATGTAAGCGCCGCGGACAGGGAATTAGGTGTATTTGCTATTAAACCCAGCGGCGTGCCTTACGATGAACTTTCGCCCGAAAAAATGGTGATTGTTGACTTTGACGGGAAGGTTGTAAAGGGCAAGCTGCGGCCCTCGTCAGATACGAAAACGCATGCCGTATTATATAGGGAATGGCCTGAAATCGGGGGCATTTGCCATACGCATTCTGTTTATGCCACGGCCTGGGCACAGGCGCAACGTTGTATCCCCATTTACGGAACCACCCATGCCGATCATAAAACCGTCGACGTCCCCTGCGCGCCGCCCCTGCACGACGATTGGATAAAGGGTGATTACGAATACCAGACGGGCTACCAAATCGTTGAACATTTAAAGCAGTTGGGGTATAGTTACCTGGATGTTGAAATGATATTGGTGGGTAACCACGCGCCATTTACCTGGGGAAAAACAGCCGAAAAAGCTGTTTATAACAGTGCCGTGCTGGAGTCTATTGCCCAAATGGCCTACCTGACCGAGCAGATCGACCCACAAGCTCCGCGCCTAAAGGATTCCCTTATAAAGAAACACTTTGAACGCAAGCACGGCCCCGATGCCTACTACGGCCAGGACAACGGCGAATAAAATCTCAAATCTAATATCTCACATTTCACATCTCCACAATGATAAATCTAAAAACATTCGAAGTTTGGTTCGTAACCGGGAGCCAGCATTTATACGGCGAAGAGACTTTAAAAAAAGTTGCCGACCATTCGCAGGAAATGGCGAAGGCCTTTGATACC
>JABDGE010000046.1:0-12396 GCA_013286235.1 Bacteroidota bacterium | reverse complement strand
GTGTTTAAGCCTACCGTTAAATCTACAGAAGAAATTTACAATGTTTGCCAGGAAGCCAATACGGATAAAAACTGCATCGGTATTATTGCCTGGATGCACACTTTTTCTCCGGCAAAGATGTGGATCGGCGGCCTGAAAATATTACAAAAACCCCTGATGCACCTGCATACCCAGTTTAACCGCGATATCCCCTGGGATAGCATCGACATGGATTTTATGAACCTGAATCAAAGTGCCCACGGCGACCGTGAGTTTGGGTTTATCATGTCGCGTATGCGGTTAAACCGTAAGGTAGTAGTTGGCCATTGGCAAGACCTAGGTGTATTGAGCGAGATCGGTGCCTGGTGCCGGGTAGCGACGGGCTGGCACGACTGGCAGGGCGCGCGCTTTGTTCGCTTTGGCGATAACATGCGCTTTGTGGCCGTAACCGACGGGGATAAGGTAGAAGCTGAGTTGAAATTTGGCTATTCGGTAAATACTCATGGCGTCGGCGATTTGGTAAAGATCATCAACGATGAAATAAGTGATGCTGAAACCGATCAACTCATTGCGGAGTACGAGGAAACTTATGCCGTAGTGCCGGCTCTGCAAAAAAGGGGGGCATATTATAGTTCCATGCAGGCTGCAGCGAGGATTGAGTTGGGCTTGGCTGCATTTTTAAAAGACGGAAATTTCAAAGGATTTACCGACACGTTCGAGGACCTGCACGGTTTGCTGCAGCTACCCGGTATAGCTGCACAGCGCCTAATGGGGCAGGGCTATGGTTTCGCTGCCGAAGGCGACTGGAAGACGGCAGCACTGGTGCGGGCGATAAAAGTGATGGGTAGCGGCCTGAAAGGTGGTAACTCTTTTATGGAAGATTACACCTATCATTTTGATCCCGCTAACCAAATGGTGCTTGGCTCACATATGCTCGAGATTTGTGAGTCCATTGCGGATGGTAAGCCCAAATGCGAAATACATCCTCTTGGCATCGGCGGCAAAAGCGATCCGGTTCGTCTGGTATTTAATGTTGCCGGCGGACCGGCCTTAAATGCTTCGGTAGTTGATATGGGCAACCGTTTCCGCTTGCTGGTAAACGAAGTGGAAGGGGTAACGCCTCCGCATGATCTGCCCAAATTACCGGTAGCCCGCGTGCTTTGGAAACCTTATCCCGATATGCAAACCGGCTGCGCAGCCTGGATACTCGCCGGCGGCGCCCATCATACTTGCTACAGCCAGAATATCGGTTCAGGTCAGTTAGCCGATTTCGCGGAAATAGCTGGTATTGAGTACGTATTAATAGGAAAAGATACTAAGCTTCATCAGCTAAAAAAGGAGTTGCAGTGGAGTGAGGTTTATTATAGATAAATCGGAAAGTCCGCAAGAATCTTCAACTGATGTTTCGGTAAAAATAATCCAAGTCATAAGAAGCGTGTTTGTACAAGCATTAGCGTAAATGCGTGGCGTGAATGTCCTGTGGGGTGCTGAAACAAGTTCAGCATGACTTTTTTATATCAGTGTAATCAGAAAAATCTGCTTAATCCCGGTTCAGACAAATTACTTCCGCTCCGTAATCACCAACAACCATCCCTTTCCCTTTTCAATAGGAATCTCGTCACCGGGTTTGAACCTGCGGGCCGGCTGGAAGTTCTTTACTTCGGGCGCTATAATAACTGCCCGGGCAGGATTGATGCCGAGTTTTTTCCAGTTGATCAGCAGCTTAACACTGGTCGTCGAATCAGCCCAACTGGCGATGGCTACCAGCGCCTTTTTTTGTTTTTGATAAGTAGTTGCCAGCACATAGTTATTGTTGGTCCGCACAGGCCGGCTGTCAACCCAATAGCCGATCATATGTGTCCCCTTCATGCCAAAATCATCCCAAACCTTCCAGATTGGGCGCGGGTCGGCGTTAGCGCTCCAGGGCATGCGGTTGGTCATGCCGTAGATCATACCCCGCCATGGGTTGCCGCCGTCCTGCAGCATTTCTCCCATCAGGCCAAATGGAATTCCCGACACTTCTGTCAAAAAGAAATCGGGCGAATTGTGCTCATAATCAAAATATTCACCAAACCAAAGCCGGTTCAGGTAAGGAAAATGTTCCATGTACAAGTTGGCGCTGTTGTTAAATCCGTCGCTCTTATCGTATTGGTTGGCCGAATGCAGGTCGATAATGCCGGGGTGGCCGTTTTGCGTCAATACCCGTTTAACGCGTTTCATGGTGGTGCGGTCAAATGCCACATCATCGAGGTAAATGCCGTCGATGCCTACATTTTGCACCAGCCAGTTCATCCCTTCCACGTAATAATTATGCCAGCGGCTCATTCCGCTGTTGATGATGGCAGCGTCCTTCACTTCGGGCACGTACCAGGCGGCGATATAATCGTCGCCCAAATGCTCCTGCAGCCAGGAATACCCGCCGCCTTTGCCCGGGGAGTAGATCTCGTGGCCCAGGCTGCGTAGAGCAAAGGTTTCGTAGGCGCTGTTAGATAGCTCGCGCACGGTATTGTATATCTTAACTTTTAAACCTTTGCGGTGCGCCTCGTCGATATAAGCCTTCATGGCGTCGTGCGCTATAAAAGGGTAATTGATATAAGGGTTAATGGGCGTGCCGTGGTGGATATTGATGACGGTTGCCCCGGTAGCTTTAATGGTATCGATATTTGCGTAACGATGGTAGAAACGCGTGGCCCATTGAAAATCAGTATTGATGGGGTGGAAGGGAGTGATCAGCAGGTTGAAATTATAATACAGCGTATCGCCTTTTTTCATAGACCGCGGTCCGCTGTAATTTTTCACCAGCACGGTGTTGCCGTTTTCGCTAACGTCGATGCCACCCTTGTTGTCATTGCCCCAGGAGGTTGGAAGCAGCAGCGGTTTCTGCAGGTAAAAGTTTGTGTTCAAGGGGCGTCCGTAATGTTCATCCCTCAATGAAAATTGCAGCCCGGCGTTTACATCCCCGAGCCAGGCGCCGTCCTGGTTTTTATTGGCGACATCCCATTTCCACGAATAGGCGGCCGGCCGATGCCCACCTTTCAGGTTTAAACCAATAATGTATTTAGCGGCATCTTTATTGAACGGAATCTCCATCCGGAGGTCATTCAGGCTGACGTCTGTCAATGCAGTTATCTTTACTGTGTAGGCGGCGAACCCGTCGAATTCCAGCGAGCCTTTTACGTCCATCTGCAGGTCGGCCGACGTATTGCGACTTTCCCATTTTACCGTCCCGGGTTCTTTTTGTGTAAACTTTATCCCACCGGGTGTCCACGTTTCGGGGCCGGTCGCTTTATCGGCCACAAATACGATGGGTTTTAAAATAACTGCCTTCGGTTTCGGCGAGAACGAGGTCATTTCAAGCGTAAAATAAGTTTGAATGCCTTCCGGAAAGCCTGTTTTATCAAGCGTTACCTTTCGCCCCAGCAATGAGATGATATTTCCATTAACTACCAGCGGCGTATACGGTTTAATGACGTCGTTTTTTTGCGCCAGGGTGGAGTTGAGCCAGGTAAGCCGGGTTTGTTCCTGCGGTTCGTTCACTCCATTATTTACGGCAACCTGGTTATCCACACTGATAGCGATGCCGATGCGGGTGCTTTCTGCATTTCTGGCAGATACCGTGGCGAATCCCTCATAAATGCCTGGTGGCGTGCCGGCAGGTACATTTACGAGGCACCATAATGCCTGGACATCGCGTTCATCAACGTAAACGTTTTTGGTGAAGGGCGCTCCCTTATAATCAATGCCGCCTGTGTTAAGGCAGGACATAACCGAGGCTGGTATAACCTGCCCGGTAGCGCTTTTCAGGTCGGAGAAAGTTACTTTGACGCCTTCCAGTGGCTTGGTTACCGGGTAGATGCCCAATTGGTAGGTGTAATTTTCGCCACGACGGGCTTCGCCGTTAAAAACGCCCCACATGCCGTTTTCAATCCATCGCTGCGGCAGGTCGTGCTTCATCTGTATCGGATGCATCCGGTCTTCGGGAAAAACGAGGTATGATCTGCCCGCGTTATTATGGATCAGCATGCTGACTTCCTCGCTCGTGGCGATAACGTCCATCGGGTAAAAGCTGTTCAGTGCATTGATCTCCTCGATACACTCCACCCTGGCGGGGGTGATGTTTTTAAGGAATTTTACGCTTTTTAACCAGTCGGTCGACGCCGTGTCCGTAAGGCTTAAGTATTTAGCATTGGGGTAGTTCGATTTACGGTCGACATGGTAGGGCAGGTAGTAGGCGAAATACTTATGGTGCCCTGCCACGGGTTGAAAATAAAGCTGGCAGGTTTCGCGATTGATAGCCGTCAACGTTACGTTCATCACACGTTGATCAGCGGCAGAGTCGACTACAAAAATGGCTTTATTCTCAGGGTTGCTGTCGTTACGCCTCCAGTCGATATTTACCCATGCGCCAATGGCATTGGTACTGTCGACCGTCATCACCACACGGTGGGTGCCCAGCGAATCAATGTCCCAGTCGTTATTTTTGACAACATATTTTAGTTCCTGCGCCCTTGCGGTTAAGCAGGCTAATAAAAGCATGACCAGGTAAAAAGGTCTCTTCATTCTTTTGGGTTTAAGAGTTGCCGGGAGTGTAAAATACAGGGATCAATAGTACAATATTGCGATTAATACTATAACCATGGAAACTGTCGCAATCTACTATTTCAGGAGCACTTTTGTGGCTCCGTAGCCGAATTTCTCTTTTTGGGCATCCATAAAAGTTTGTACCTTTTGATGCCGGCCCAGTATCTTATGCAGTTCGTGCCTTAAGGTGCCGTTACCTGCTCCGTGTATAAAAATAATTTCCGGTAACTGGTGCACCACGGCCGCATCCAGCGACTGGTGAAATTTTTCAAGCTGGATGCCCAGTATTTCGTGACTGCTTAAAAACTGGTGGTCGTTCCGTAGTTTTTCAATATGCAGGTCGATTTCATTTGAAGGTTTTTCAATATTGGTTTTTTCGGCCGGGCTTTTAAAGAAGCTTTCTTTTAATTTTTGCGCATCAATCATCACTTCCGGTTCGTCCAATTGAATCCTCCAGCCGCTTTGATTTAATGCGGGGATTTGTTTTTTACTTCCTGAAAAATCCTTCGCTTTAAATTTTTCAATCAGCACAACCGGTTTGGGAGGCTCAATATTATGTTTAGTGTTATAAATAATATTCAACATAAATACCGGCCATATTTGCAGGTCGGCCATTTGTGCTGAATAGATCTTCACGGTAGATTTTGGTTCGATCGTGCCTGCGAATTCTCCCTTAAACTTTTGCTGGCTATTGGTTGTTAAGGCCGCCATCAGCAAGAAAGAAGTTTCATTGACGAGGTGAAAATGGACAACCGAGTTAGCTTTAGGGTCGCTCACAATCGCCAATAAGACGCCACTCTTTATAAATTCCCCGGCGGGTGTTAAATCCCCGATCTTGTTTTCCTTTACGGAACCTTCGGGTTCATAGCCGTGTACTGTAGTTACCTTGCTGGCTAACACGGGGATTTCAAAGTCGTCTTCCCCCGTCACGCCGATCATTTGGTCGTCGATAATGCGGGTGACAAAGCCCTCCATTTTCTCGTCCACAAATCGCACAAAATCGCCAAGTTTATATTTCATAGGGATGGTATACTTTTAATCAGATTTCACCGGCCGTGGTAAAACCCGGAGGTGTAAAGTTAGGAAACCCTTCGGCAAATCCGGGCTGTGCAGGTTTCGCCCCGGCAAAAAATCGCGCCTGAGCTGCATGGTTCCAGATGGTTTGAGGGGTGGTAAAAAAAAACCACCCGCCCAAAGGCAGGTGGCTACAAATTAGTTATTTAATACCCCTATTAAAATAACTGTTGCAAAGTAAAAAAATATTTATTGGAGTACAAACTGAAAAAGCGTTTTTTTTGCAAACTTGTTGCAATTATTTCTAATCTCGTTCTAATGTGCTGATAATTAGTCAAAAAAAATTTATCTTTTTTTTGACTTTTTTTGCGCGTTTTAATTTTTACGCAAATAGTTGGTACTTTCGTTCGAAAATCCACCAAAATGATCAAATCAGCAACCCTGTTTTTCCTCCTGTTCGTCGTTTTTTCGGCGTTACATGCCCAGCAATTGTACATGCCGCGCGACATTCAGCGCGCCTACGATAAGGGGACCCGCTCCCTTAATGGCGCCCCCGGAAAAAACTATTGGGAAAACCATGGCCGTTATAACATTTCAATAGCCGTTTCGCCGCCGGGGCGGACAATCACCGGTCACGAAACGATTACCTATTTCAATAACAGCCCCGACACTTTAAAGGGGTTGAACATGAAGTTGATCATGAACATACACCGGCCCGGCGCCGCCCGTTTCAGGCCCGCACCCGACAATTATTTAACGCAGGGCGTGCAAATAGATGCGCTCCTGGTGAACGGCGTGAAGGAGGATTGGAACAACAAAACCGCCGCCACGACCAACGAAATGGCGAAGCTGCCTAAACCGCTTATGCCGCATGATTCGGTTAACCTGGATATTACCTGGCATTACGCGCTGGCGAGCGGGCATGGCCGCGAAGGCGCTATTGATTCCACGAGCTATTACCTTGCTTATTTTTATCCAAGGGTGTCGGTATATGATGACTACAACGGATGGGACACGCTGCCTTTTTTAGATGCCCAGGAATTTTATAACGATTTTAATAACTACACGCTTAGCGTAACGGTACCAAAAAACTTTATTGTTTGGGCTACAGGCACCCTGCAAAATCCCGCCCAGGTATTGCAGCCTGAATATGCAAAGCGCCTGGCCGCCTCTATGACGAGTGACTCGACCATTCACATCGCGACGTCTGCTGATCTGGCATCGAAAAACATTACCGCTCAAAGCGAAACCAATACCTGGATATGGAAGGCGGATAACATCACGGATATGGCGGTAGGTATCAGCGATCACTATGATTGGGACGCCGCCAGCGTGGTTGTGGACGATGCCACGCATCGCAGGGCCAGCATGCAGTCGGCTTTTCCCGATACCTCGGCCGATTTTCACCATGCGGTACAGTTTGGCCGCAATTCACTTGGTTGGTTTTCGCACAACTGGCCGGGCGTTGCATATCCCTTTCCAAAAATGACCTCATTCCAGGGCTTTGCCGATATGGAATACCCGATGATGGTTAACGACAGCCACCAAACCGACCTGCATTTTGCAGAACTCGTCCAGGATCACGAGATCGCGCATACCTTTTTTCCTTTTTACATGGGGATCAACGAGAGCCGTTATGCTTTTATGGATGAAGGATGGGCCACAACGTTTGAGCTGCTGATCGGCACGGCTGAGAACGGCAAAGAAAAGGCGGACGGTTTTTATAAGCAATTCCGGGTTACAAGGTGGATCCATGACCGGTCAACTGCCGAGGACCTTCCTGTTATTACGCCGTCCAGCGAGCTAAGGAGCGGTTATGGCAATAATTCCTATGGTAAACCCTCGCTAAGCTATCTCGCTTTGAAAGATATGCTGGGTGACGCACTCTTCAAAAAAGCGCTCCACAATTATATGACCAACTGGAACGGGAAACACCCGATCCCATGGGATTATTTTAACTCCATGAGTACCGGCGCCGGGCGCAACCTAAACTGGTTTTTCAATAACTGGTTTTTTACCAACGGGTACATCGACCTGGCGATTGAAAATGTCACAAAGTCAGGCGCGGGCTATAAAGTTGACATTAAAAACATAGGCGGTTTTGCAACGCCTTTTGATGTGATTATGGCTTATGCCGACGGCGCCACAGAGACCGTACATCAAACGCCGATCATTTGGGAGCGTGATCAAAAACATACAGTAGTGAACATTAAAACGGCCAAAACCATCAAAACGGTCACCATTGACGGTGGGATATTTATGGATGCCGATACTTCCAACAATACCTGGATTGCTAAATAATACACGGATATTAAACGCGAAAACCCGGCTTATGGCCGGGTTTTCGCGTTTAAATGAAAATATTTTTAAGCTTTTTGAATCGTATCGTTAACATCGTTAGAACCGTTTTTTACATGGGCCTTTCCTTCGTTAAATCTTCTTTGGGCTTCATCTTTCAAATTTTGCCCTTTGGTGCGGGCGGCTTCTACGGCCTCGTCTTTATAGTCGATCAATTCGCCGGTAACATCGTTGATCTTTGACTTGGCCTTGTCATAAAGCCCGCTGCCATACTGTTTAATATCATTGGCTTTAGCGGCAGCTTTGTCCTTTGCGCTGTCAACTAAATCATTTATATATTCGGCGATGCCATCCCTTAAAGTTTCGCCTTTTTCGGGAGCCAGCAATAATCCTAAAGCAGCACCCGCCGCAGCGCCAATTAAAAGCGCAGCTATAACCCTGGTTTGATCTTTCATATTTCTTTTTTGTTAGTAGATATTAAAGTAACACAATAACGATGCCAACGGCAAGTAAAATCGATAATTTAATTTACATAAAACCGCTGAAAATGTTTTCGGCTTTTTGCCTTCGGTTCTCTGCCTGGTTCCGCCAGTTTTAAAAAAAAGGCGCCCGGTCCAAAAGACCGGGCGCCGGTAGGCTTGATGGTAATATTATAATTAAATAACTTTTACATTCACCGCGTTTACACCTTTTCTGCCGTTTTCCACTTCAAATTCAACTTTGTCGTGTTCGCGGATTTCATCGATCAGGCCTGAAGAATGAACAAATACGTCCTGGCCACCGCCGTCTGGGGTGATAAATCCGAACCCTTTTGTTTCATTGAAAAATTTAACTGTTCCTTGTTTTTGCATTATTTTATTTATTAAAGCTGCGAAAGTACATAAAAACCCGGAAAATCAATAATGTAGTTGTTCCGGCAGTATTTGAGTGAGGGAAGTCCGGAGTCTATTTCGTTCTCTTTACCCCTCCCGACCTCCCCTAAATTTCAATGTCACTAAGTTAAGCCTATGTAACCTGTGGCAGTCAGCGGTTAATGTTGCGCACCTACGGAGCGCTGTATGCTTCTTTGATGTTTCGCTACAAACGTTTTACCCCTTACGGGGTAGGTGGACTCTTAATTTAGTGACATTGCCCCTAAATTTAGGAGGGGTGCTTTTTTTGATTTTTGGTGTATTGCTACAGCGCCCCGGTTGAACATAGGGGAACGCGAAAAAGAAATTCTTCAAAAAAGTATGTTCGGATGTGTTTATGGTAAACATTTTTTTAGTGCTTAACCGCGATTGACCCGTCGAACATGAATTATGTGTAATGGCGGGTAGCCGAGGTGGCACCAAAGCGTGTTTTGAAGAGGATGCTAAAATTCGCCAATTTTTGGCGCAAAAAAAAAGCCCCTGAGCTGCTGCTTGCCGGGCTTTCGCTAAATAGAAATTAATCGCACAAATCACTCCATCGCGTTGTCCTTAATTATTTAGCCACTTCTTTAATATCTTTCACGGTAGTGCGGGGCTGAAACTATTTGCTGCGATTACAAACAATTACGATTGAAATACGCGATATGATACACTACAGATTTATTAAATTGCAATTTTATTAAAAGCTTATTTTTGCCGCAGAAGAACGGGTGGCTTCGGCCGCCGTTAACACGTAAAACCAGCAAATGAAAGCTTTTATTTTCGACCTGAACGGCACTATGGTCAATGACATGCCCTATCATACCCGCGCATGGTTTAACCTGCTAAATAACGACCTGGGCGGCAATTTTACCTGGGAAGAAGTGAAGCCGCAGATGTACGGCAAAAATGCGGAAGTGCTGGTGCGGATGTTCGGTCCCGACCGGTTCACGGCCGAAGAAATGAATCGGATATCCGTTGAAAAGGAACTTAAATATCAAAAAGAATTTTTCCCGTCGCTTGCGCTGGTTATCGGTTTGCACGATTTTTTAGAAAAAACTCACCAAAAAGGAATCCCGATGGCGATTGGAACGGCCGCAATACCCATCAATATTGATTTCGTGCTGGATAATTTGAATATCAGGCATTACTTTACAGCTATTGTCAGCGCGGATGATGTAACCTTCAGCAAGCCGAATCCCGAAACGTTTTTAAAGGCGGCGGCGCTTTTAGGGGTCGATCCGGCTGATTGTATTGTTTTTGAAGATGTGCCAAAAGGGGCAGAAACCGCTGCAAATGCCGGCATGAAAACAGTGATCATCACCACCACACATCAACCCGAAGAGTTTGAGCATTTCTCGAATATATTACGATTCGCCCCTGATTTTAACGATGATTTTATAAAGAGATTGGTTGGGGATTAGTCCGGAAGTCGGAAAGTCCGAAAGTCCGAAAGTCCGGAAGACCGGAAGACCGGAGGAAGCTGCGACTGCTGTTTTGGCAAAAATAGTCTAAGTCATATGGAAGAATCAGGGTAACTTATCCAGCGCCACATCCGGTTTAACGCTGCCTGGCGGCCGCTCAAAAAAGCCGTTCCGGATTGTATAACTGTCAAAAAAACCACAATTCTTTAGGAAGAATCCCTCGCCCTCAATTCCTCCTGAGTAATCCATGCGGTAACCTTTGGCGCCGGTGTTATCAACCGTGAAACGGGCTTTGGTTAATTCCGTCCAGTTGCCGTTTTCGTCGGCGACCCATTCATTATTAAAAAATACCTTGCGCGTGATTGTCCCCTGTTCGGGATCAAAGTTCTCCAGGAAGGAGTGCAAATGCTTCAAATAGGTATTAGTTTTTGGGCGGTTAAAGCTGGCAATCAAATGCCATACGCCTGCTTCAGGGGCAAAAAACCAGGCCGTATAGACGGTATTGTTATTTTTACCGGGTTTTGCCTGTACTAAGAATTTGTAAGTATTACCGGCTTTCCAATTATATAAAAGATAGCTTTGACCGCCTGATCCCTCGCTGCCAAATTCGCCCGTATGTACATCGGGGCCCTTTTTTAGCATAATGATCTTTTCATCATCGGGAATTTTTTTTGGATCATCTGTAGTGAAAGGACTCCATACAGAAAATAAAATATGCCTTTCCGTGCCGGAATTCACCTGCATACCGAAATATCCTTCCACAAATCCGCAGGCCATAAAGTAGGAGCCGATGACGTCGTTGTCTTTAGGTACGGTCACCTCATTATAAAACCATTCCACATTGCTTCCGTTCGGAACCTGGTAACTCAAATGCACGGATGGCCCACGCCTGCCCCAGTAAAAAAAGTCGCCTTCGTTATTCTTTACATAAGCCGCAGGCGCATCGGTAGCCGTGCCCGTTAGTTTTAAGCTTTCTATAACGGCATAGCGGTCGCCTGTTTTATCAAGGCCATTAATCGTTATCGCGACATAACCGGTATCCTTCACGGCCCATTCCCCGGCATAACAGTTGCTAAAGGCGCTCCCTTTTACAATGATCTTCCGGCTTTGATTTAACGCCGACACGGAAAGGCGGGATTCCCCCGCGGCAGTGCGCAGCCTTAGCCACAGTTTAAAATTACCGGGTTTGGCAAAACGGATATACGCTGTAAAGATGGCCTTGCCGTTTGTCCAGTCGACAATGCCTTCATTACTGATCTTGCCGCCAGTTGTATCCTTATCCATCCGCCAGGCATTGCCACCCAGCGGGACAACCACTGCGGTATCTGATGGGTGAGCCTGGGGATCTGGTGAAGCTAAAGCAAACACGGGTAATAGCATAATCACCCCTGCTATAAATATCCGAGTTGTCATACTCTGTGTTTTAAGATGATACCGTGGAGCGTTTCGCGGACATCCTCCAGCTTTTTCACCAATTGAAATTGTGCTTTTGCCCGCTGCAGATTATGCCAGGGCGAATGGATTTTGAAATACGTATCGCCATTCAGGTAATCGGTCAAAAACCTTACGCCCTGCATATAGGGGAGCAGCAATACGCCGTCGATCAGCGACTCTACCTCGGCATCGGTCAAAAAAACAGTTGCTTTCTGTAGGTAACCCTTTACATAGGCGGTAAAAAGCGGGATATTCAACTGAATTAATGCCAGGTCGGGCTCATCCTCGGGCGCGCTGTTAATGATGGTGCGGATGGCATCGCCGAAGTCGTAAGCTACGTACCCCGGCATTACGGTATCGAGATCTATAACGCATTGCGCACGGTCGCGTTCATCCAGCAAAACATTGTTAAACTTCGTGTCGTTATGGATGATCCGTTTCGGCAATACCCCAGTGCGCCCCAGTTCTAAAATGCGCATCATTTGTTCGCGGCGTGCGTTTACAAAAGCTATTTCCGGCTGCAGTTTACTTAGCCGGTGCGCGCTATCGAAAGCGGCCGCTTTGTCGAGCGCTGCAAGGCGCGATTCAATGTCGTGAAACGCAGGAATTGTTTCAACAATGAGTGTGGGATCTAAATCGCTAAGCAATGCCTGGAAATTACCGAAGGCTTTCCCGGCCTCGGAGGCTTGCTTGTCGGTTAATGCCTGGTCGTAACTTTTGGTATTAGTTAAAAAGTCAAAAACCCGCCAATGATTGCCCGCGCTGTCCTGTGCAAA
>JABDGE010000045.1 GCA_013286235.1 Bacteroidota bacterium | reverse complement strand
AGAATCCAATCGTTAGCTTTTGAGGTAAAGGTTGAAATTCCGGAATTGTGCTGAATGAGTCGTTGATCTACATCTTCTGTATGCCCGATATAATACCGATCAAGTTTAGCAGAGTATAAAATATAGCAATAATATATCATAACAAAAAAAGCTACCCGAAGATAGCTTTAAGTTTGTGGAGAATATCGGAGTCGAACCGATGACCTCTTGCATGCCATGCAAACGCTCTAGCCAGCTGAGCTAATCCCCCTTTTTATTCTCCCGGCGCTTGGCTAATGGATAATCTGGTGTTAATCCATGCCCTCCTCACTACCGGGATGGCAAAAATAGTAAAAAGTTATAAATTACAAATGCCAAAATGCGGAATTATCGATCAGGCGCCATCGCTATTTTTTGTTGAATTTATTCCGTAATTTATTGGGGAGAGGTGAGTGGAAAAAGCAGCGACTAGTTCGTGGAGAATATCGGAGTCGAACCGATGACCTCTTCCCCGAAAGTTTTCGGGGCATGCAAACGCTCTAGCCCGCTGAGCTAATCCCCCTTTTGTTTTCCCTTTACACCGGGATGGCAAAAGTAGTAAAAAGTTATAAATTACAAACGCCAAAATGCGTAATTATCGGTTAGGCGCCATTGCTATTGTTTGCTGAATTTATTCCGTAATTTTTTTGGGGAAAGGTGAGTGTAAATGGCCGTAGCGGTGGCTGGTTCATGGTTTAAGGCCGCAGTTGAGAAGGTGACGAAGCCGGACGCGTGGAAAGCAGCAAGGCCAGTTCCCGGGTATGCATCGTCTTATCTTTTTCCGCCGTACCGAGGTATATCTGTTTAATATATTCCTGCTCCGCTACTGTCATCGTTTTTTGATTATTGCCTTGATTTATTTCCCGCAATCCCAACAGGGATAATGAGTTTAAAGCCTATATTTCTCCCCATGTTGTAAATCCCTTCGCTTTGCCTGGTAACGATCGCAGGAACACGGCCAAAATTGTCCGGGTCGTTGGCGCCGTTGTATGCCCAGAAGTATTGAGTGCGAGCAGTATGGTCCACGTAAGCAATGTTCATCAGGTTTGTGCAGTTAATAAATAGTGAGCATACCGTACGTTTCGTTTTTTTGCTGATGAAGTTGGTCCCAATACCTGCATTAAATAAAGTATAGTTATAGGAGGGGAGCTCGGTATATTGGGCGCTGTAAATGTCATTCTGCGCCCAGTCATGCTCGGCGCCAAGCTTAAAGTAGGCCCCGCTAAGCATGGAATTGGACTGCTCCGGCAGTTTTAATTTGATTTCGGAAGTTAAACGGGGAGCAGGCGTCCACGGTATATGCTGCGTTGAATCGGTTTGACCGGGCAGAAATGTATAGACGTAAGAAAATCCGTTATCCAGTTCAAGCCATTTTACGTCAGCCGGATGAATGTTCAAATACGCGGTAATTCCCGCAATAATAGCCGTATTGGCTGTGTATTTGTAAACGGGTTTTCCCAAAAGAACGGAATCCGCTTCATTTTTGGCGGCAAGCCGGTCTGAAAATATAAAGTTGTTGATATAATTGTAAAATCCATCCAGTTCGAAATTGACATCTTTGCCGTTATTTCCAATGGCGGCGTCCGCTTCATATCCTTGTTCAGCTTTAAGGTTAATATTCCCTAATTCGTAAGCAAAGGCCCCCGGGTTCAGCTCATTGCTGGTTAATTCATTTATCGCGGGGGCGCGGTAACTTTTTGCTATGTTTAACTTGACATAGTAATGCCCGGGCAGTTGATAAGTCGCGCCTATGCTTCCCGATAATCCTGTATATGTTTTGTTAACCTGGGGAAACTGCGTGTAGGCCCCCTGCGTCCCTGCCGGAACTTCTTCCTGTTCGGGGGTAAAGTAGTTAGCCAGGTACATGGGCTGCCCGCTTATACTTCTTAAATCATAGCGCAATCCGCCGCTCAGGGTTAAGTTTTTAAAATCCTTTTCTAGGACGCCATATCCGCCTATATCAAAAATATGGTAATTGGGTATCTCAAAATCACCAATATAGGGCGTTGGCGGTTCCGGGCCATTGTTCATAAATTCAAACATGCCGTTAAAGCCTGTGGTAAAGTTCAGGCCGGAATTACCTTCTACCTGGTACTTAATGGAGTACGGAACATCATGCACAAACATATTTTCCTCGGCTACTGTCCCCGTATCTATTTCATGGCGGATACTTTCGGTATAACCAATATCCGCACCGATGCTTCCCCGGCCAACGTTAATGCTATTTTGCCACCAAACCTCATCATGGTTTAAGACCTGGTAGCTTGATATATCAGGATTGTATGACAAAAAATTCGCTTTGGTTGGGAATACCTGCCCGGTCCCGGGTACGTACTTTCCATTTACAAACTGCGCGCCTAATGGCACGTCGAACTCGAATTGGCCGGTGGTACTGTCGCGGTTACCGTCGGGAATTTCGATCTGTTTGTGCAGGGTACTGATTGTCAGACGGGAATAGCCCCAGCTTCTATTCATTCCGATCACAGCCTTTAGGTTACTCTGAAAAAAAGCGGTTCCCCATACATATCCGTCATGCGGATCTGAATAGCTATGGGCAGCTTCATAACTTCCCCTTACATCCCAAAAAAAGTCATGATTAGTCCCGCCAATATCTATAGAGTTTCCGATCAGCCCGTTGTTGGTTTGATACTCTGACTGGATACTGCCTGATACAATTCCGGGTTCCCTGTTGGGCTGGGATTTAAAGCTCACCACGCCTGCCATGGCATTAGCGCCATATTGGAGCGAAGCGGCGCCCCTGATAATTTCGGCATCATATACGGCATAAGGGTCAATCAGGACGCCATGCTCATCTCCCCATTGAAACTCTTCCTGCCGCTCGCCGTCCATCACGGTTAAAACCCGGTTATATCCCAGACCGTTTATTTCCGGCTTGGAAACACCGGGGCCGGTCGTTATGGCCGTGATGCCCGGTTGTTTGGCTATGGCATCGATCACATTCGTTGAAGCTTGCTGAAGAAACATATCGTGCGAAACGAGGGTAACAGGCACCGGTGCACGGCGTACGGTAGTCACAATACCAAGTGCAGTAATGATCACCTCTTTCATTGAGGCGGAATCGATCTTCATCTCCATGTTTAGTATTGCTGTGGCGCCGTTTTTTATAGTCAATTCGATCTTCTGTGTTTGGTATCCCACACAGCTAAACAGGACTTCATAACTTCCGGGATTAATGTTTTTGATCTCGTAATCTCCCTTATCATTTGTTGATGCGCCCTTTAGGGTACCTAAAAGAGCAACTGTCGTAAATGGTAATGGCCCTCCACCCGCCGTTACGCGTCCTTTCAGCGTTCCTTTTTGCGCAAAAATATTATGCGACAGCAATAAAAAACATAGTAAGCGGGCTATTCTCATATTTTTATTTTGTATGAACGTATTAATTATTAAAGGTAGTTCAAAGTTATAAAATTAGGCTTATCTAATTTTATGAAGTAAAATATATTTATTTAAGTTTGCAGGTACAATTAAACGCGATGCAAACGCAAACCGAAGAAAACTACCTGAAAGCCATTTATCGGCTGGGCCAGGAAAACACCCAAAAGGTGACGCCCAAAGGGATTTCAGATGCGTTGGGCAATAGCGCGGCCTCGGTGGTGGACATGCTGCGAAAACTGACGGAAAAACAGCTGATCGATTATGACAAAGGGAAGGGTGTTAGATTAACGGCGCAGGGCGAGAAGAATGCCGTCCTCATCATCCGCAGGCACCGGCTTTGGGAAGTTTTTTTATTGCAAAAGCTGGGCTACGAATGGGATCAGATCCATGTTATAGCAGAAGAACTGGAGCATATCAAGGATGACAGCCTTCCCGACCGCCTGGATAAGTTCCTGGGTTTCCCGGAATATGATCCGCATGGAGATCCCATACCTAAAGCTAATGGAAAAGTTCCCAAGTCTTATTCTGTGACGCTGGCAAACCTAAAAGAAGGCAAGGTTTGCCGGGTAGCCGCGGTGAGGGATACCAGCAGCACATTTTTGCAATATTTATTGAAATTGGAGATCGGTATTGGGACCCCTATACAACTGATCGAAAAAATATCCTTTGACGGCTCCCTGGTCATCAGTATCGGCGGAAAGGATAAAACTACGGTATCCCAAAAATTTGGCGAAAATATTTTGGTGGATGCATAGTTTTTCAGCCTCTCTGTTGTCTCTTTAAATTCTCTTGCTGTCCTTGCAGATTCTTTAGAGAGGAAGTCTGAGCCGCGAAATGTTCTTGAAATGGGGACCTGCGCAAAACTGCAAACTGCCACTGCGAACTGCCGGGTCAACTTCACAGTTTAACCTCAACCTTCTCCCCGGTTTTAGCCGCGAGGTAAATCGCATCGATAAGTTTTAAGTCTTTTAGCGCTTCATAACCGTCTATGGGTACAACGGGTTGTTTGCCTTTAAAAATAATATCTGACATTTCGTCCATTTGGACAGTTTGATGAACGGTAACAGGCTGGGTCAGTTCTCCAAAACTGGTGCGGCCCATAATGGGACCATAGCCTGTGGAGGGCTGCATTTCGGCAAAGCCTTTTTCGCCATCCAGAAAAAAACGGTCAAGGTCGTTCATCGTATAAGTGGATAAGCATGAGGCTGTCGCACCGCTGGGAAAGCCAAATTGAAATTGAATAGTCTCGTCAACACCTTCTTTAAATTTCACCGGGTCGGTTTTGGTTTCCTGCGCCGTAACCCAAACAGGGTCTTCACCGGTCATATACCGGGAACCATTGATGGCATAAATTCCGATGTCCATTAAGGAACCACCACCGGCAAGCTGCTTATTCAACCGCCATTGGTTTGGATCGCCGATGGTAAACCCGCACAACCCCTGGAAGAATAAGATCTTTCCAAAGTCGCCTGCTTTTCTAAGCCGGATAACCTCAAGTGTTTTGGGCTCAAAATGCATCCGGTAACCCACTAATAATTTTACATTAGCTTTTTCGCAGGCGTCAATCATCTCATGCCCTTCCTTTGCGTTTAATGCCATTGGCTTTTCGCAGATCACATGCTTGCCTGCTTTTGCCACGCGTATCACCTCGTCGTGGTGCAGCCCGTTCGGCGTAATCACGTATACCGCGTCAATGTCGGGATTGCTTTTTATTTCGTCGAAATTCTCGTAATTGTAACAGTTCTTCTCAGGTATCCCATATTTGCTTTGCCAGTTTTTAATTTTCGAAGGCGTACCGCTTATCACGCCAACTAATTTGGCCTTGGTGCAGGCTTGCATGGCTTCGGCAACCCGGGTTCCATAACTTCCCAGACCCATGATGGCTACCCGCAAGACCGGGCCGTCAAAGGCCGTGTCGTCGCGATCTTTACCATAAGCCCGCCCCGAAAAAGCCGCCAAACGCAAAGCCAAAGCCGATACACCTAATTTCTGTAAAAAGTCCCGCCTTGAATTCATAACTTTTTTCATTTAGTTTACCGTTACAAATTACACATTTATTAACAGACCTTCGGTTGCTTCAATATTTTTTATCCTTCTTCCCTTGCCACAAATCCCTGAAGATCGCCCTTCGCCCCGAAATTTCCCCGGACAATCACTTCTTCGCCGTTCCCATTAAAAGCCGAGCCGTCAGGTACGGTGATAACCGGCTTAGGAAAAAGATGAATTTAGCGTCAGCGCCGACTAAAACCCGCTTTTTTTTACGCCGGATGCCATTGATAATAACCCTGGCCGCCTTTTCGGGACTTGTTCTGAAATTCTTTTCAAATTCGTCTATGTCTCCCGTATACTCCTCTGCGTACCGTGAATTCCGGGCGATGTTGGTTTTAATGCCACCCGGATGAACGGAAGTGACTATCACACCGGTTCTGTTAAGTTCTTCCTCCAGCGCCAGAGATTCGGTGAAACCCCTGATTGCAAACTTTGTCGTGCAGTAAGGGGCCTGAAAGGGCACCCCGCGGATTCCAAAAACACTCGACAGGTTGACGATAGCGGATTCCTTTTGCTTCCTTAAATGGGTCAAAAAAGCCAAACTTCCGTAGATCATTCCCCATAGGTTAATGCCGAGGATCCATTCATAATCGGTAATGCTGATCTCTGCGGCACCCAGGCTAAAAATAGCGACGCCGGCATTATTGATCACAACGTCTACGCGGCCATAATGTGCCACTACCTGTTCTGCAAAACCATAAAACGAGTTTTTATCGGCCACATCAAATACCCGGTAAAAGACATTTTCGCGGCCGCCTGCAAGATCTGCGGTTTCCAGCAAAGTGGGTTCATTAAAGTCGTTGATGGCCAGTTTTGCGCCCAATTTGGAAAAGGTAATCGCCAACGCGCGGCCGATGCCGGAGCCTGCACCGGTAATAACAACAACCTTATCTTTAAAACTCTTCATTTTTTTGAATCTTAACCAAAATATTCATCATGGACCAGGGTTCGCCAGGAACGCAACTATCGGTTCATACACCGTTTGCGGATGCGTGTACAGCGTAAAATGATCGCCCGGCACTTCGTAAAACAGCTCTTTTGGGTGCCGGACTATGGTGTCCGCAAGCGCATGGATCCGTAGATCGGGTGTCATAGCCACCTTTTCCGGGACGGGCGTCAAAATTAAGCGAAGCTGGTTGATGACATTTTCGATATTGCCTTGCATCAATCTGTCAAAGGTTTCACGGTAGATATCAATTGACGGCTTGCCTTTATAGTTTTTTGAGATGCTCACCCATTTAACAAACCGATTGAAAATAAAGCCATGGCGAACGAGCCATAAATAAAGATCCGGGTTTTTAAAAGGCGATACAATCCTGGTTGGATCCGTCCATGAAGCGATTTGAATAATAGGGCAGCCGGTGAGGTATTTGATATGCAAAGCTATCCACCCACCCATGGAGTGACCGATGACGACATCATTTTTGGTGATGCCATATTTTTGAACCAGTTCTTTGGCGAAGTCCAAAACATTGATACCAGGACGAGGTGCATCCCCAAGTAATCCCCAAACATTCAGAAAGAAATGTTCCCCGCTGATGAAAGGCCTGATCTTATTAAAAATCGTTTCATTTTCACCGAAACCATGTATAAAGAAAATCCGCATAAGTTTGGCCTAATTAATCATTTAAACTGCAATACCCCATCGTCGAGCGGGCTTTTTTCAAACATCTTTTTATCGTAATAGTAATTTTGCTCAACTTTCCATGGTTTCGTACCGCCGGTCTTTGGTAATTGGTTAATAACGCGCAGCAGATACCCGGGGCTAAAATCCGAAAAAGGTTTTATCTCTAAAGCCGGGTCGTTTTGCACCGGCACACATTGTTTATATCCATGCGCAGCCATGTAGTTAATGAGCCTGCAGGTATATTGATTGGTCATATCGCATTTCAAAGTCCAGGAGGCATTGGTATAGCCGAAGGCAAAAGTCATATTCGGTATATCGCTGATCATCGCGCTTTTATAACATACCGTCTTACTGAAATCAACTTTTTCGCCGTCAACCTCGAAATCGACATTGCTAAAAAGTATGGCGTTTAGCCCGGTTGCCGTAACAATAATATCGGCTTCGAGAAACTGCCCGGATGCAAGTTGAATGCCGGTTTCAGTAAACGTATTGATTTGATCCGTAACCACCGATACCTTCCCGGCCTTTATCGCTTTAAAAATATCCCCGTTTGGCGCCAAACATAAACGCTGGTCCCATGGGTCATAGGTTGGACTAAAATGCAGGCCAACGTCGATGCCATCGCCCACACTCGCTTTCACGCTTTTAAGGAGAACTTTTTTCATTGTCGCAGGAAAAGACCTTGAAAAAGTATAAACCAGCCTTTGAGCTAATATCTTCCGGATACGGTTGATACGATAAGCGGTTTCTTTGGGTAATATTTTATTGATCCTGATGGCAGTCTTGTCTACATCCGGCTGCGCTGCAATATAAGTGGGGCTGCGCTGAAGCATCGTCACATGCGCCGCCTCTTTTGCGAGAACCGGTATTAACGTAACAGCAGTTGCACCGCTGCCAATCACTACTATTTTTTTATCGGTGTAATCAAGATTAGCGTCCCAATGTTGCGGATGCACGATCGTTCCTTTAAAATTTTCGCGGCCGGTAAAAACAGGGCTGTACCCATTTTCATAATCATAATAACCCATGCAAAGCGACAGGAATGAGCAGGTGAAGACCTGTGGGCTATTTGAACCTGGGGTTAGCACGCTAAGCGACCACAGGGTAGCCGCAGAAGACCATGCAGCTTTCAGAAGTTTGTGTTCGAATTGAATATGCGCATCTATTCCTTCTTCTTTTACTGCCTCGTCTAAATACTGAACAATGCTTTCACGCGGGGCGATGGCTTGTGGGCTTCTCCAGGGCTTGAAAGCAAAACCGAAAGTGTACATATCCGAATCCGAACGGATGCCCGGATAACGGAACAAATCCCAGGTACCGCCGATATTTTGCCGTCCTTCAAGGATTACATAGTTTTTGTCCGGGCAATCTGTTTGCATGTAATGCGCAGCACTGATGCCCGAGATGCCGGCACCGATGATTATGACATCGAAATGAGTGGCGCACATATTCTGGTTTTTTATTTTGGTTTATAATAGATTGAAATTTGGTGGCCCTGGAATAACAGGCTTAAGTTAACCAAAATATTGGCAGAGCAAAGGTTATAAAATTTGGCCATTTTAATCCGTTACCGCAAGGTCGCTCGAAGATGACCCGGCACTGAATGCTCGTGTAAGCATTAATATATTAGCTACATTATAACAGAGCAAGGCCAAAGCAGCAAGTTTAAAACTCTTCGCGAAGATGGTTTATAGCAGAAGGAATAACTCGCTTTCTCTTGTCAAATGTGATCTAAAATAAACCCGGGATCCAGATTAAGTTTATGGTAAATGGCTTTTAAAAATGGTACGTCAGGTTTGCGTTTACCAGTCAATATCTGGGATAACTTCGGCTTGCCGATCCCAAGGTCCGCGGCGAGTTTCGCCTGGGTTACCTTATTTTGAAACATAAACAACTCAATGACCTCCGTGAGCGATCCCGGCGGTTTTGCAGGTTTTAACCTCATCACTTCATCTTCAAATTTTTCTGCAGCCACGGTCATTGCGATCAGCTTTTCTGTATCTGCAATGGTCAGTGCTGCCTCTCCTTTATTCATAAGGTCGTAGATCAGCACCATCGTTTGATGGTATTGTTGTTCTGAAATTATTGTGTAGTCCATCTCTTCTCTATTTTTTAAATACTATCGTTGCTGCATCGATCCTGTCATATTCCTGATGTGTGCCGATAAAAAGGATAAACACAGTTCTCACCTTAAAGATAATCAACGCAATCAGCCGGTAAGCATTGCCTTTAATATTAAACACATAGCGGTCATTACCAACCGCATCAACACTGTTAAAACTCTTTTTCATTTCATGAAAATTTTTCCAGTCAGCACTTTTGGTCAGCTCGTACCAGTCATCCAAAGGTATTTGTGCATCAGCGTGTACGGTATAAAAAGTACGCATAACTGCCTTAGAAATGATGACCATAAAGCAAATATACATTTTTAAAAATTGAAACAATGTTTCATTTATTGAAATAAATATTGCGCTTGCGCTTGCGCTTAGCGAGTCCGCATAGGCGTGAAACATCTTAAACACAAACCAAGCTGGCCTTGTAATGCCATGAGCAAACCCGACCGTCCGTACGCAAAAAAGCCGCTCTACTTCCGTAAAGCGGCTTGCTGCCCGTTCCCGGGCAGTAATTATTTTTGTGACTAAATCAAGCCAAATCAAAACGGTCAAGGTTCATCACCTTGGTCCAGGCTGCAACAAAGTCATGTACGAATTGCTCGTGTGAATCAGCCCAGGCATAAACTTCAGCCAGTGCCCTAAGCTCAGAGTTGGAACCGAAGATGAGGTCGGCACGCGTGCCGATCCATTTCAGTTGACCGGTAATACGGTCGTGGCCCTCAAAAGCGTCCTGCGCATCTGTAATCGCACTCCATTTGGTGCCCAAATCCAGCAGATTTACAAAGAAGTCATTTGTCAACGCTCCCGGCCGGGTGGTGAAGACACCATGCTGCGAGTGGTCAAAATTTGTGTCTAACACGCGCAGGCCGCCAAGCAGAACAGTTAGCTCGGGCGCGGTAAGCGTTAACAGTTGTGCCTTGTCGATCAGCATTTCCTCTGCCGACGTAGTATGGTGCTTCTTTAAGTAGTTGCGGAATCCGTCTGCATTCGGTTCAAGAACTCCGAATGATTCAACATCGGTTTGTGCTTGCGATGCATCCGTACGTCCCGGCGCGAAAGGTACATTAACTTCAACCCCGGCATTCTTCGCTGCCTGCTCAACACCTGCATTTCCGGCCAAAACGATCAGGTCAGCCAGTGAAACCTGTTTGCCGCCGGAATGAGCATTGTTGTACTCAGTTTGAATACCTTCCAGCTTAGCCAATACCTCAGCAAGCTGTGACGGGTTATTAACTTCCCAATCCTTCTGCGGCGCCAGCCGGATGCGGGCGCCATTTGCGCCACCGCGTTTATCCGAGCCACGGAACGTGGATGCCGAGGCCCAGGCGGTTGATACCAGTTGTGATACCGAAAGTCCCGAAGCAAGTATCCTGCCCTTGAGCGCGGCGATGTCCTCGTCGTTGATCAGTTCATGCGTAACGGCCGGAATAGGGTCCTGCCAGATCAATTCTTCCGAAGGTACCTCAGAGCCCAGGTAGCGGGCGCGAGGGCCCATATCGCGATGCGTCAGCTTAAACCAGGCGCGGGCAAAAGCATCGGCAAACTTATCCGGGTTCTCATAAAAGTGCTTCGAGATCTGCTCGTAGATCGGGTCCACACGCAAAGCTATGTCAGTGGTAAGCATCGTAGGTGCATGAACCTTTGATGGGTCGTGTGCATCAGGCACTGTGCCGAAGCCTGCGCCGTCCTTCGGTTTCCATTGAAATGCGCCTGCCGGGCTTTTGGTCAGCTCCCATTCATACCCGAACAGGTTCTGAAAAAAATTATTGCTCCAGCGGGTTGGCGTAGTAGTCCAGGCGCCTTCCAGTCCGCTGGTTATCGTGTCGCCGGCATTACCCGTGCCGAAGCTGTTTTTCCAGCCGAGGTTTTGCTCCGCTATATCCGCTGCTGCTGGTTCACGGCCGACATATTTTCCCGCATCAGCGGCCCCGTGAGTTTTACCAAAGGTATGCCCGCCTGCAATCAGCGCAACAGTTTCTTCGTCATTCATCGCCATGCGGCCGAATGTCTCGCGGATATCCCGTGCTGATGCAAGCGGGTCGGGCTTCCCGTTAGGGCCTTCAGGGTTAACGTAGATCAAACCCATCTGAACAGCACCCAGCGGATTTTCAAGTTCGCGGTCACCGGCATAGCGATTGTCCCCCAGCCATTCCTTTTCCGATCCCCAATAAATATCTTCCGCAGCTTCCCAAACATCAGCACGTCCGCCGGCGAAACCAAACGTCTTCAGACCCATCGACTCAAGTGCGCAATTCCCGGTCAGGATCATCAGGTCGGCCCAGGAAAGTTTTTTGCCGTATTTCTTTTTGATCGGCCAAAGCAGCAAACGTGCCTTGTCCAGGTTGGCATTGTCGGGCCAGCTATTGAGCGGCGCAAAGCGTTGCGTCCCGAAGCCTGCGCCACCGCGTCCATCGGCAATGCGGTAAGTACCGGCGCTGTGCCAGGCCATCCGGATGAAGAATGGTCCATAATGGCCATAATCGGCGGGCCACCAGGCCTGAGAGGATGTCATCAGATCAAAGATGTCTTGTTTAACAGCAGCCAGGTCGAGGCTCTTGAATTCCTCCGCATAGTTAAACCCCTCACCCATCGGGTTAGAAAGTGAAGAATTTTGACGAAGGATATTCAGTTTTAATTGATTAGGCCACCAGTCCCGGTTCCGGGTGCCGCTGCCCGCACTTTGTTTGAGAGAGCCGCCAATAAACGGGCATTTGCCCGCAGCGGTCACATTCGGCGTGGTGCCTTCAGATATGATATTTGCCATTTTAGTAAGATGTTTTTGAGCGGCTAATCTATAGTTTTATATGTTAACCTAAAAATTCATTTTGGTTATAAGCTATAAATTACGTCGATATGGCTATTTAAACGCTTTGTGCATTTAGGTAGTAATTGTACACATTATTGAACACAAACAAAGCCTCGTTCCCCTAACTTATGCAGGCCATTTAGATTTGTTACCCCAAATTGGAAACGCAAGATGCCAGCCGGCGGCAAATTCTTACTTTTATGTCGTCCGATCATTTTTAAGCCAGCTCCATCGTGAAACTATCATTCATCATATTATTCGCATTTGTTTCCCTAAAGGCTTTCAGCCAGGACACCATACGTATTGATCTGCTTCCCGGAGAAAAAATTTGGTCGGGCGTTATCAAGGATGGCGAAAAAATGCCTTATGATGCAGATTATCACTATGACCTGTACGCAAATAACCGCGAAAACCAGCTCCAGCCCCTGCTCTTGGGCAATAAAGGCTTATGGGTATGGAGCGAAGATCCTTATGCTTTTGAAATTCAACACGATAAAATTATCATTACAAACGCAAAAGGAAGCGTAAAATACGGCCGCGCGGGCAACACCATGACCGACGCGCGCAAATATGCCTCCGCACACTTTTTCCCGGCATCGGGAAAAATGCCGGGCGAGTTGTTGTTTTTACGGCCGCAATACAATACCTGGATTGAACTCACATATCACCAGAACCAGGCCGATGTGCTCAAGTATGCGCGGGGCATAGTGGATAATGGATTCCCGCCCGGCGTAATCATGATTGACGATACCTGGCAGGAAGATTATGGCGTATGGCGTTTCCACCCGGGTCGTTTTCCCGATCCTAAAGCAATGGTGAGCCAATTGCACCAAATGGGCTTCAAAGTGATGCTTTGGATATGTCCCTTTATCAGCGCCGACCAGGCCATGACGATGCAGCAACTGATGAAAGACAAAGCCTTGCTGATGCAGCAAAAACCTGACAAGCTGACCTGGGAAAAAGCCACCGACCCCGCCATCATCAAATGGTGGAATGGCTATTCCGCTTCCTTGGATTTTACTAATCCCGCCGCTGTAACCTGGTTCAACGATGAGCTTGACAGGATTGTAAAGGATTATGACGTAGATGGCTTTAAATTCGACGCCGGTGATATGCACTTGTATCCGCCCGATGCCCTTTCTATGAAACCGGCAACGCCAAACCAATTGTGCGAGCTGTATGCACAGTTCGGTTTACTTTTCCCCTTAAACGAGTACCGCGCCTGCTGGAAAATGGCGGGCCAGCCCCTGGGGCAGCGGCTTCACGATAAAGACCATAGCTGGGAGCAACTGCAGCAGCTCATCCCGCAAATGATCACCGAGGGCCTTGTCGGGTACACATTTTCATGTCCGGATATGGTTGGCGGGGGTAATTGGACAAGTTTCCTCGACCCCAAAACATTTAACCAGGATATCGTAGTCCGTTCCGCTCAAATTCATGCACTGATGCCGATGATGCAATTTTCGGTGGCGCCATGGAGGGTGCTGGATGCAGCGCACCAGGCAGCTGTTAAAAAAGCTATCGCGATCCGCGAAAAATTCACACCCCGGATACTTGAACTGGCTCGTCAATCAGCCATTGCCGGCGATCCCATCATTAGCTCGATGGAATATTATTTCCCAAACCAGGGCTTCGAAACCATCAAAGATCAGTTTATGCTCGGGGAAAATATATTGGTTGCGCCGGTTGCCAGCCAGGCAACAAGCCGCGAGGTTGTGCTGCCAAAGGGAAAATGGGTGAGCGATGATGGGAAAATTTACCAGGGCGGTAAAACCTATACGATCGACGTTCCGCTTGACAGGCTGCCGTATTTTATATGGAGCAAATAAATTCTTCCCTTGAGACCAGCGTTCTTGCACCGACCATTCAATCCGGCAGCAATTTTCCCGGGTTTAAAATTCCTTTGGGGTCCAGGGCATTTTTAATGATTTTCATTAACTCTATTTCCGCCGGGGTACGGCTAAGGTGAAGCCATGATCTTTTCTCTAAGCCAATACCATGTTCCCCGGTAATGGAACCGCCAATTTGTTGCAGGGGTTTATAGATCATGTCGTCTACCCGGTGCTTCGTGGCCTGGTTGTCCTCGCCGCAACTGATAAACAAGTGTAAGTTGCCATCTCCCATATGCCCGAAGGTGAATACGTAAACGTCAGCCAAAACACTTCGAAGGTCTGCTTTGATTTTGGTGATGTATGCTTCCATGTCCGAAATGGCCAGGCTCACATCATATAAAAAAACCGGGCTGTGTACCGAAAATATAAATTCTACATTCTCCCGGATGTTCCATAACCAATCCAATTGCTGCTGCGAAGCTGCAATCACAGCATCGGCAATAAGGCCGTCTTCCAAACCCTTCTCCAGCAATTCTTCAAAAAGGGCCTTGTCTTTCCCCGTGTCTTGCCCCAATGTTTCCATTAAAACATAATAAGGATAAACCTGGGGCAATGGCGGCGCATAAGGCGAAGGCGCTGAGGTCATCAGGGTATAATAATCTTGCCAGATCAGCTCAAAACTCGAAAGGTTATTATTTAAGTGTTTCTTGGAAAACTGTAAAAGCTCATTTGCTTTATCAAAACTTTGCAGCGCTACCAAAGCTGTATTCTTACTTCTCGGCAGTTCCTCAACTTTTAAAACCGCCCTGGTGATTACGCCCAGCGTACCTTCCGAGCCGATAAAAAGCTGCTTCAGGTCGTAACCGGCATTATTTTTCAGCATTTTGTTCATCGACGAAATAATTGTTCCACCTGCTAAAACGACCTCCAGGCCAAGCACCAGGTTGCGCATTACCCCGTAGCGAAGCGCCTGGAGGCCACCGGCGTTCGAGGCGATGTTTCCCCCGATCATACAACTGCCCTTGGCGCCGAGGTCGAGTGGGAAAAGCAACCCGTTTTCGGCCAGCGTCTGTTGCAGGTGCTGTAAAATAACCCCTGCCTGCACCGTTACCGTTTTGTTCTGCACGTTGATCTCCTCGATCCCATTCATGCGTTCCAGGCTTAAAGCAATTTCGTTGGGTTTGGTTGCCCCTCCGCCGACAACGTTCGTCAATCCGCCGTGCGGTACAACCGGCTGACCAAATTCATTGCATATCCGAAGCATTTCCGACAGTTCGGCCGTAGTTCGCGGGCGCAACAGGGCCAGGCAATCCAGGTTTCCGCTTTGCCTCCAATTGCTTGCCACACGCGTGCCGGCTTCTGCATGGCTGAGCACGCAGTCTTTTTCAAACTTCGCAGTAAGTACACTAACTATTTCTGCCATCGATATATGGTTTGCCGCTATTTTATGTAAAATTATGTTTTTCATGTATAATGCCGATTTTTTCACAGTGTACTTAGCAACTATATTTCTCAAAAAAAAGTTCATATAATTTATATGGCTACAGCTTTCCTCCAACATATAAATGTATATTAGGCCTGTAAAAAAATACCCCTCCCTTTCATTTTAGCCATACTTTTCAGTAGCAAAAAACATATTTATGACGCAGTTACCTGTTAATTCTACCGATCCGGTATTCGTACGACCCGACCGGTACACCAAGGCCGATCGCTTTTTTATAAAGTTTCTCCGCGATGAGCGGGACCTTCCTTTTATTTATTTTATTTTTAAGATCGGGCTTTTTATCGTTCCCTTTGCCGCCCTGTTGTTCACCAACCTGCTATCCGGTTGGCAATGGCTGCTTGCGGCCGTCGTCTATACCGTCATCAACGGCACGCTGTTTATAGGCAAGTTTGCCCTCATGTTCCACTGTACTGCCCACCGCACTTTATTCAAAAAGCAATACAACTATCTGAATTATTTCCTGCCCTACCTCATGGCGCCATTCTTCGGCCATATCGCCGAAACCTATTATGCGCATCATGTGGGCATGCACCATGCCGAAAATAATCTCGAGGACGACGAAAGCTCTACCATGCCCTATCAACGCGACTCGCTGAAAGATTTTACGCTCTACCTGGGCAGGTTTATGGTCTCCGGCATCTACAAATTGGCTTGCTACTTTAAAGCCAGGAACCGGAAAAAGCTGATGTACAGTGCCGTTCAGGGTCAGGTACTGATCATACTCTTTATCGCTGTGTTGTGTTTGTTTAACTGGAAGGCAACGCTCTGTGTATTTGTGTTCCCCTATTTCCTTTACCGCCTCCTCGCTATGCTGGGTAATTGGGCGCAGCACGCGTTTATCGACCCGGCTGACCCCGGCAACGCCTACAAAAACAGTATTACCTGCATAAACAGCCGGTATAACTGGCAATGCTGGAATGATGGTTATCATATCACACACCACATCAAACAAACCATGCACTGGACCGAACATCCAATAATGTTCAGGAATACCATCGCCAGCTACAGTACAAACAACGCGGTAGTATTCAGCAAAATTGATTTTATGATGGTTTCCGTGCTGCTGCTATTCAAGCGGTACGATCTGCTGGCCAAAAACTTTGTAAATATCGGCGACCGGTTTCAATCGGACGCAGACATTATCGTCTTGCTGAAACAGAGAGCTCGGCGGTTTTAAAACCAAGAAAAACCACTATAAAAGCCTTCCCGCCCGGGCAGGTATAGTTACTTGCCTGCACGTAGTTTTGACTGCTCAATTATGTCTTCCAATACATATTTGGCCCAAAATGTATAATTTATGTCCTTTGAGCCATTAAATTTATGACTTAGTTTTGTTGTATGAAGGATGATAGACCTATCGCCACCGATAGCAACCAAAGAAAACAAGTAGTAATCGTAGCCATGTCGGGCAATATGCTGCTCAATTTTGCCGGCCCGGCTGATGTTTTCACAAACGCCGATAAGTGTTTGAGCTTATCCGGTTCAAAAGCAGGTTATGATGTTTTGATCGCATCGCCCACCTCCGACAAAAAAGTGAGCACCGCAATCGGGATGGATATCCTTTGCCAATACTGCGCAACAGAGATCACAACCCCCATTGATACACTGATCGTAGCAGGTAACGACTTTCAAAATTTAAAAAAGCCGGAATACGCCGATTTTTTTAATTGGTTAGCCGCCACCCATCAAAATAACACGCGCCGTATCGGCTCAGTTTGCGGCGGGGCCTTTGTGCTGGCTAAGGCTGGCTTGTTGGACGGGAAAAAGGCAACCACACACTGGCAATTGAGCGACAGGCTGCAAAAAGAATATCCGCTGGTAGATGTGGACAACACGGCCTTTTATACAAATGACGGGCATATATATACATCCGGTGGCGTATCGTCAGGTATTGATTTGGCGCTTGCCCTGGTAGAGGAAGACCATGGGAAAGATATTGCCATCCAGGTGGCCCGCAAATTGGTTTTTTATTTAAGCAGGCCTGGTTTCCAGGTCCAGTTTGGCAATCTGCTGCCGGTTTACGAAAGTTCTAATATCGCCGGCAAACTGCACAGTTGGTTCAGCGAAAACCTTCACGAACCATTGGACGTGCAGCGGATCGCCGAACATGTCAACATGAGTCCAAGGAATTTTATGCGTGTGTTTCATAAACAAACCGGGGTACCGCCTGCCAAATTCATCGAAAAACTCAGGGTTGAAACAGCCCGGAAATACCTCGAGGACACCGATATGCCCCTGGATACCATCGCCGGGAAATGTGGCCTGGGTGGTTTGGTTTCCATGCGGCGGACCTTCCTGCGGCATTTAATGACTACACCATCCGACTATCGCCGGGCCTTCCGCACATCACTTAATACAGCAGGTATCGGTGACATTGTTCGACAAGATTTGCAGCACGTTAGTTAGAAAAAAAACACTTCGTTTTTAAAATGTAAAGTCGCAGGGCCGGTTGGCAGGATAGCGATGACTTTTATGAGTTAAATTATATTGAGTCTATTAACTAATTTCAGATTGATAAGGCTCATTCATTTGAATCAATTTTTTAGCTTTTAGCTTTTTGCCTGCTGCTTTTAGCTTTTATATAACATAAACAACATGAAAATTGCAATTAACGGATTCGGCCGCATTGGCCGAATGACCCTCCGGGCTTTACAAAACAAACCGGAAATAGAGGTGGTGGCCGTCAACGACCTCACCGATATCAAAACACTCGCCCACCTGCTTAAGTACGATACTGCCCACGGGCGCTTTCCCGGCGAGGTAATTGCTGAAGCCGATGCGATGAGCGTAAACGGCAGGCGGATACTGATGCTGAGCGAACGCGATCCCACAAAACTTCCCTGGAAAGATCTGGCTATCGATGTGGTTATCGAGTCGACCGGGCGCTTTACAGATAAGGCTACCTCAGCGGCACACATCAATGCGGGCGCAAAAAAGGTGTTGATCACTGCTCCTGCGACAGGCGGCGTAAAAACCATCGTCCATGGCATCAATAACCAACTGATAGGAGATGACGTCATCTATTCAACCGCGTCCTGCACCACCGGCAGCATCGCACCGATACTGTATATACTGGACAAAGAATTTGGCGTCGAATCCGGTTATATGGTCACCGTGCACGCATTCACGGCCGATCAAAACCTGCAGGACGCGCCACATAAAGATCTGCGAAGAGCAAGGGCAGCAACTTACTCTATCATTCCGACAACAACAGGCGCCGCTAAGGCGATAGGCGATGTGCTGCCAAACTTAAAGGGAAAATTAGACGGCCATTCCTACCGTGTCCCGGTTATTGATGCATCCATTGTTGATTTGTCCATCAACCTTAAAAAAGAAGTGACCGTCGCCGAATTAAACAATCTATTGAAACACTATGCCGAAAACTCGCTTAAGGGCATCCTGGAATATACGGAAGAAGCGTTTGTTTCTTCGGATATACTTGGTAATACGCACTCCTCCATTGTGGATGGTACCCTCACCAGGTCGATCGGTAAATTGGTGAAGGTTGTTGCCTGGTATGACAACGAAGTAGGCATTTCAAACAGGATAGCAGAATTGGTTGCCGGGCTATAGATCATAAAAAAACTTTGTCAGTTCTCTCCGCCAGCTAGCGGAGAGAACTATCGGGTTATTTATTGCCCTTACTGTCAAGTTCTTTTAGCAACTCATCCACTGCTGCTTTCAACTGGTCGTCCGTGCCCTTCGCTATCCAGTCGGGGCTGTTTTCCACCTGTATATCCGGGATGGCAGGCCCAAGCTCTTCATTTTGGTCGGTGCCTTTTATAAACCAGCCCCGGCCCGGCAGCCGCACGAACGACCCATCCATCAGCACTTTGCCGCCTGTAGATATAACCGAGCCATTGGTAGGCACACCTACAAGCTTTCCTATGCCCAATGTTTTATAGGCATGCGCAAATATCTCTGCGTTAGAATAACTTCCCTCGTTGCACAGCGCAATGGAAGGCTTGGTCCATGCAGCGTACACCAGCCTTTCACCTATGGGGTAATATTCCCTGAATTTGGTTTTATCCTTCTCCAGGTCGTCTGATGCCCCGCGCGGTATGGTATAAGCATGTTGTTTGTAGTTGAGTATCGTCATCAGGTAATCAGTCGTGCTCCCGCCCCCGTTATAGCGAACATCTATCACAAGGGCTTCCTTCCCATATCCGGCAGCCGTAAACTCCCGCTCCACCACTTCAAAGCTTGGGAAATCCATTTCCTTTATATGTATATATCCCAGCCTGCCGTTGGACCATTTGTCAACCAGTTTCCTCCTGTTCTCTACCCATTCTTTGTACAGCTCTTCATTCACCTGGGCGGTCAGGCGAATGGGAACCTCCCGCAGTTTGCCGTCAGTCCCTTTTACGGTCAGCAATACTTTTTCATTTACCAATCCATTGAGCAGGCTGTAAAAATTTTCATTTGCATTAACAGCCTCGTCATTCACGGCCGTGATCACATCGCCTTCAAGCAGCTTGCTTGCTTTTCTATCGGCAGGGGAGCCCGGTATTACATGGCTTACCTTTATTCCCCCTTCCACCGGCATTAATTCTGCACCGATTATTCCTGTTGCGTCTTTTTGCGTTTCAACCCGGTTTGTGGCCAGGAAGCCAACGTGGCTGGAATTCAGCTCACCAAGCAGCAAGCTAAACATATCCCTAAAATCGTTGCTGGTACTGGCATAAACACAACGTTCCTTGTATTTGTCGTGCAGCTTAACCCAGTCGTGCCCATTAAACTTTGGGTCGTAATAGCCATCGCGTATGGTACGCCAGGCTTCTTCAAAAACCTGCTCCCGTTCGGCTGTATAATTGATCTTCAGCCGGGCCATATAAGGCAATGGCTCTGAGGTTCCTGCTTTAAGGTCTACCCTCGCCAGCGCGCCACCCGTCTTTATATAGTACAGGTATTTGGCATCCCGGTCCATATAAATTCCGGATGGGTTTGTTCCGCCCTTCGTAATCTCTTTCAGATCCTTGCCATCCCATTTTATGCTGTACAGATCCCTGCCCTTTGCCGTACTGCTTGTTGTTGTATAATAAAAGGTCTCCCCGTCTTTTGATATCGAGAGGTCGTCTTGATCGCCCGGGAAATTAGTTACCTGTACTATCCGTTCATATATTTTATCAAAGTCAATGATTACAGGGGCTACTTTTTTCTTATCGGCGCCAGCCCTGGCGGCTGGCGTACTCTCGGCAGGAGCGTCCTGGTCCTGCCAGTCCTGTGACGATTTTTCCCAATCATCTTTTCGAAGCCATACAAACCAAACATCAGCGCTTCTTGATACACCCCTGTTTGACAAAAAGCCAAGCTTTGACCCGTCCGGGCTCCAGAACGGACTAACGTCGCTGCGCGGGTGCATAGAAACATTTACGGCCTTGCCCGAATCATTTGCCGCCTGTATAAATACCTCATCATTAAAATAAAGGTCGGTTTGCGAATAGGCAAGCCACCGGCTGTCGGGGCTCCATACCACTCCCCGGGGAGGCGCCCAGGTGTCGCTCAATATTTTCTCCCCGGTCAAAGCTCCGTTGGGCGAAATGTCGGCCACCACAAGCGTACCTCTTCCGCGGATATAGGATATTTTCTTGCCGTCCGGGGAGATAACAGGAAACGACTCATCCAGCGGCGTATGTGTCAGCTGCACCAGTTCATGTTTAAGGCTTTTAAAAATATTATGTTCCGCCTTGTCCGACGAACGTACCATGTACATATCGTAATTGCCGTTTGAGCGGTCGCTGCAAAAGATCAGGGTGGAGTCGTTTAACCAGGCTGGCTGGATGTCCCTGTAAAAATTGTTGGAGACGTCTATGCTTCTTGGTTTGTCCTTATCAGCTTCCTTTATAAATATTTCGCCCCTTACGCCATAAGCGATCAGTTTGCCATTGGGCGAAACCGCGTACTCCGTGAGGCCGGTGGTAAGCGTTTTTTGCTCTTCAACATCCAGGCGTTCGCCCGCGTTGATTTCCACTTCGAGCCTTTTTACCTCTTTTGTGGCTGTGTTCATGGTATAGAGGTGCATATCTTTTTCAAAAACGATGGAACTTCCATCAGCGGAAATGTTAAAATAGCGGATCGATTCGTCAGTGTAGGACGTAAGCTTTTCGGCTTTGCCCGCATGCCCTTCCGCATCTAATTGCCAGCGGTATAAGTTGTACGCGCCATCAATGCTGCTTAGGAAATACATGGAGTTATTCGCTCCCCATTGCGGCAAAATATTATTTGTCTCAAATCCCGGTAGTTTTTGATAGGTCTTTTTACGGGTATCATACAACCATATGTCCCTTTTGGAGCTGCCCTTATAAGCCTCGCGTTCAACAGGATTTGCATCGCCCCTTACAAAGGCAAGCCAATGTCCGTCCGGGGAAAGAATGGCGTTAAACCCTACTGCATCGAGCACCCTTTCTTCTGTGCCGCCTGCCGGGTTAACGGCGTACACTTCCGCCGGCCTTTCAATTCCGTCAAACTCCCGGTAGGTGGAAAAAAGTATTTTATCCGGCTGCGTCCAGCTTGATACCTGGTCATCCCCTGAATGGAAGGTCAGCCTTTTTACTTCTCCTCCTTCAGCGGGCACCGTAAACACATCATTATTACCGAAGCGGGCTCCTGTAAAGGCAATTTGCTTTCCATCCGGGCTAAACACGGGGTGCCCTTCATATGCATCGTGGATAGTAATGCGCGTCGCCTTGCCGCCTGCCGCCGGTACCGTCCAGATATCGCCCTGGAAAGAAAAAGTCACGAGGCTGCCATCCTTGTTGATAGCGGGCTGTCGCAATAATAAGGGATGCTGCGCGTACAGGGCCAATGTCAGCAACTGGAAAAAAAAGGCGCTGAAAAATAATTTTCTTGAAAATGAATTCATATACCGGTGATTTTTGGTTTGAAAGTTGAAATCCACGAGCCGTTAATGGCTTTTTTGAACCTATCCAAATATAAGTGAACGGTTGTTAAGGGTTTAGTTTTTTAACAAAAATGCTGCGGATTTTTATTGACAAATATTAAGTTGTCAAATATAAGTGGGCCAGCATTTCGTTTCTTCTTTGCGCCCGTTGACGCCGCCTTAAAACGCATCAGATGGTGGGACCGGAGCAGAGAGGAACCTATTGCGGCTATCCATGATTTCAGGAAACCGGACGCAGCTGTGTTTGCGAAAAAGTATGATGTGTTGTAGGTACTATTTCGGGTATTGAACAATGGCCGCGAATTCGGTACTATCCGGTAAGGCGTCAGGCCAGCAGCACTTCCGCCGGGATACCTAATTTTTGATGAAGTACTTTGGCAATCCGAAGTGTCAATGGTTTTTTACCGTTAAGCAAGGCCGAAACGTAGCCTTTGCTTCCAATCCAGTTTGCCAAGTCTTTGTTCATCAGTCCATTCTCGCTCATTTTTAACTTAACAATTTCCATCGCATCGGGGAAGGGGATAGCATAATGCACATCTTCATATTGTTTAATAAGCAATAACGCAATTTGTACGCGCTGCCCCTCCTTACTATCGGGAACAATATTTAAATCGAATTGCTTATCAACCCATTCCAATAAATCCAGGTATTCTTTTTCGGTCTTAATAATTTGCAGCTCCATAATTTTAGTGTTTAAAGTTGATCGTTGTCACGTCTATCCTATCGTACTCGCTGTGCGTGCCGAACCATTTAATTTGAATTGTTTTATAGGTAAAAACCATCCGGATTACAAGCCGGTAATGATTTCCCATTATATTTATTGCTACGCGATCATCCCCAACCAGGCTTACACTGCCCTAAACAGCTTTCAGTTCGTGGAATGTTTTAAAACCACTTTTCAGAAATTCATAATACCATTCAAACAAAGCATATTTTGCCTGAGGGTATTTCTCCGTATATGCTAAAAGTGTTTTCCTGTTGATGATATTAAGCATATCATTTTCCGGTTTTCTAATAGAAAACAAAAATAGAGGTTTTCTATTAGAAAACCAATTTTCCGGGTTGACAATTGAGAATTAAATAAACACCACTACCCCTCCCCGCTAAGCAGCGCTAAAGAAAGCGCCGCGATATCGCCGATATTCTCAGATAAACCCGCCGGAACGATCCGGCATGCTTGCCTGGATACGGCAATTGCTTCCTCCCGGATAACTTTCATCATCCCGGCCTCAAGTAATGGTTTCGACCTGCCATAAATACTGCCCAAAATAATGAGCTCCGGGTTCAAAATATCTATCAATAATGATAATGCCCTCCCGAGATATGCCGAACAGGTTTCATAAACAGCGATAGCCGCTTCATCCCCCTGCATGGCTGCATCCGCTACGGATTTGGCCGTGATGTTTGATAGATCCGCCAGGCTCTTGCAATAGCTTACCTGTTCGCCCATTTGCAATTTTTCCCTCGCTTTTGCCTGTGCCAGTTGTGCGATGCCGCCGCCGCTGCAATAGCCCTCAAATGAACCTGCTTTTCCAAATCCTACCGGGCCCGTACCCGACAGCTTGATGTGCCCAACCTCGCCGGCCAAATCCGAAATACCGGAATAGAGCTGACCGTTTAGTATCAGTCCGGCCCCCATTCCTGTGCCGAATGTCAAAAAAATAAGGTTATTGTAGCCTCTTCCGGCGCCGTATTTCCACTCGGCAACAGCGCAGGCATTGGCATCATTTTGTAACAGCGCCTTCCTGTTGAAGCGTTTTTCCGCCAATTCAACTATGGGGATATTATCCCATCCCGGCAGGTTAGGGGGCGATAAAATAAGCCCGCTTTTGCTGCTTAGCGGTCCTCCGCAACTGATCCCTATTCCGCTTAGCTGTTCGACGGAAATGCCATGTTTAACAAGTAAGTTCTCCGCGGTATTAAATAACAGATCGATCATGCGGTAAGCAGGCTGGTCTGTCGGCAATATTTCTTTGTCGACTATTTCAGGTTCTGCGCTGTCGTTGAGCCTGCCCAAAACAACCGCGCATTTTGTTCCCCCGATATCAAAACCTAAAAGCATAGGATGGTATAATTAATTGGGTCGGATTTTGCGTCGACGTTTTCATCGGTCAGATAAATAGTTAAAGATATAAAAATCCCTCAACTCCGCCTGCTCACCCCCCCCCCGATGTCGGTGTTATTACCACAGGTGTGCGGAAGATCGAAAATCGTTGTTGTTATGTTGAATATCCATCAGTACATTTTCTTGAAAAATACTCGTTGTCGACCGTCCGCAGAAGAGCTTCGGAAAAAAACCGGGGAAAACCGGCAAGGGAGTGTAGGGGGCAGGGCATAGCAAGTTTTCGCATACAGGGTATTGAAGCGATAAGGTAGCCCGGCGAAATAATTGCAGCCCAATCCCCAACCGTGTTGGGGATTGGTTTTGCGGGCAAAGGCCTGCAGCGCAAAGAAGCATTTCTGCGGACTTGATTTTTTTGGTCCTTTTTGTATCAAGACAAAAAGGACTAGCCCCGCGGCAATTGAGCGGGGCGTCATTGTGCAAACGAACACACATTGTGGTGAGCATTAACGGATGATCATGTACCTATCCCTCCCTTCGTTGCATACCTGTATTATCTCCCCCCCTTCCCGATAAAAACCAGGCTTCCCCCACTCAACACCCCAGAACCAACGATTTTCCCTCATGGCCTCATTAATATTTTCCCCGTACTCTTCCTTCCTTCCATAAATTCATGCGCCTGTTTTCCTTCGGCTAATTTAAAAATTGCCGGCGGAAACACTTTCACCTTTCCGGATATTATCCAGTCAAAAAGCTGCGCCGACCTTCGCAGCCGCTCTTCGCGCGAAATAAGGTAATCCCACAGATCACCGCCGGTAATGGTTTTCGACTGGGCGATGATGAACAAGGGGTTTCCCAATTCCAGTTTGCCGCCGGCAAGGCCGAACAAAACCACCTGGCCCCTCACTTTCACCACGGCAAGGCTGCTTTCCATCGTGGTGCCGACACTGTCATAAACCACGTCCACGCCGGCAGGGCAGCCAGCCAAAACTTGCTCTGTCCAGGCATCACTGTAAAGGAACACGGCATTCGCGCCGAGCGACCGCACAATTTCCCTTTTGCTTTCCGACGACACCAAACCGATCACTTTAGCCCCCGCGAGCTTGCACACCTGGATCAGCAACTGGCCAACCCCACCGGCGGCGGCGTGAACAAGCACCGTTTCTCCCGCCTTTACCACATGGCTGTCATTGGTTAAAAAATGAGCCGTAAGGCCCTGCAGCATCACCGACGCAGCCGTCTCAAAGCTGATCGCATCCGGCAGCGGCACAGCATGTTCAAAAGGTACTGCCACCAGTTCGGCATTGGCAAAGGGCACATCCGCAAATGCAACCCGGTCGCCCGGTTTAAATTCGGGATGATGATTACTATCCTTAACGATCCCCGCCCCCTCAAATCCATTGATATAAGGAGCACTTCCCCGCATCGGGTAATGGCCGTTTCTGCGCATCAGGTCGGCAAAGTTTAAGCCGATCGCCTTCATTTCCACCAGGATCTCCCCTTCTTTTAAAACCGGGTCAGGGACTTCCCGGTGCTCCAGTACCTCAGGTCCGCCGAAAGTTGATAATGTTAATGCCTTCATAATTGGCGGTAATGGTACTAAGATTTTTGAAAACCGGCGTCAGGGAAAGGTCTTTTTAGCAACATAAACATCCGCCATCTTTCCGCCGAGGTTGGTGTGTTTTCATCAACATCATGCAAGCAGTTAAATTAGGAGCATGGTAGTAACACGCTTAAAGGCTGGAGCGACCGGCACGCATTTGGCAAAAAACATACTTTATAATTATTGTTAAATTAGCGGATCAATAAATTTGCGATCAATAGCTTTAATAACTTTAATAAATTGTAAAATAAGTCCGCTATAAAGCAGCACATGAACGACGTTCAAAAACCGGTATCAAAGGGCCTCATCGAAACAATAGTGGTGATCCTGCTTTTTATCGTTTTAATGTACGCCCTGTACAGGGTACTTGAGGTGTTCTTTGGCGTGCTTACTTTTGCCCTTATCTTTTCTGTTTCTTTTGCTTCTCCTTATGAACGCATGGTAAAATTGTTCAAGGGGAAACGAAAGCTGTCTGGCGTGATCTATTCGGTCATATTAATAAGCATCATCGCCGTACCCCTGATTTATTTAATTTCCGGAATGAGCCGGCATTTAAAACAATTAACGCCCTGGCTTGCGACGATAAAAACACAGGGTTTACCCCCCTTACCTTCTTTTATCTCAGGCTTGCCCTTTATCGGAAGTTATATTTCTTCTTTCTGGTCGGCTTTCAGGGAGAGTCCAAAAGGAGTGATCGGGTCGCATGAGCACCAGCTAAATTTAATCCTGCATCATATTATAACCGGGGGCCTTGGTGTTTTAGGCGTTGCAGTACAATTTATCGTGGGTATTATTATATCAGCTTTCTTTTTGGAAAGAGGCGATCACCTGTTATTACCTATAAAAAATACGATCAAACACCTGCTTAGCGACAAGGATGGCGATGGTTTACTAACAGCAGTCAGCCAGGCGATCAAAGGCGTATCCATAGGGGTTATGGGAACGGGATTTATCGTTTCTTTCGTTTCATGGACAGGGTTAGTATTGGCAGGCATACCGTTTGCTATAGGGATTGCCGCGCTGATCTTTTTCCTGGTAGTTATCCAGGTTGGGGCTGTTGTTGTATGGGTACCGCTCATAATTGGTGAGTTTATGCTGGGTAATCACGGAGTTACCATAATACTGTGCATATATTTAGTCCTCATTCTCATCATCGAGTTGGTTATTAAGCCAATTTTAATAGCCAAAAGCGGCAAGCTTCCGTTCCTGGTGCTTTTTTTGGGCGTGGTAGGTGGATTGGCTGCCTGGGGTTTTACAGGGATGTTTAAGGGAGCCATTATTACTTCCATTTTCTATACCATTTTTAATTCCTGGCTGGAGCGAAAAAACTTAACCTCATCGTGATTGGCGGCAGTTTGCACAAATCTATCAAACAAGCCCCCACAATTTTTGAAGGCTTGTTTTAATTGATATTTAAACATCATCTTAATTTTGCACTAATAAGATTTGCGATGGGTTGATGCCGGCGGTTATGTTGTATTCCAGTTTCCCGATCTTGTTAAATGCATATACGATGCCGTTCGTTCGGCCATCTTTTGCATCGCCCACAAATACTTCTCCCGTTGTGGCGCTTGCTGCTATGCAGGTGGGGTGGATAAATGATGTGCCATCGGTCACAAAATTGGTAACCGCATGTGTTGTGGCGTTAAATGCCAGCAGGTTATTTGAATTATCAAAAAAATATACAAAATTTCCTGCCCCGGTTAATGCTAAGTTATTGAACGGCGCCCGGGCTTGTGTGGTAAATGTCGGCACATTGGTTTTTGGGCTTACAACGGTCAAGCCGCCTACGGCCTGATACTCGAAACCAGCATTTTCATCAAAAGGCGAGAGCGTATAGATATTGCCGTTGCCATCGGTTGTCATCGTAGTGGTTTGTGGTATAACCTTTATAATCGGGTCTGATACCGTTAACGTTGTTAAATCGATTGTCGATATAGTGGCATCATAAATACCAGAATTCGCGATATACAATGTGCTGTTTGCAACGGCTAAACCTCCGTCGGCGAAATTGTCATAATTGCCGCCTCCTAAACTGATCGTTTTTGTTAGGGAAAAGGTAGTAGTATCCAGTACCGTTACTTGCTCAAAGCCGCTTATAAATATATTTTCTTTATAAAAAGCTATTCCGCCGCCGCTGAGGTTTACATGTTGAATTAATTTGCTCGTTCGTGCATCGATAACGGTAATTCCGCTAAAACCAAGAATGTACATTTTTGATCCGTAAATTTTTAAATCTGAACCGCCGCCTATTTGCGTTTGTGTTCCGTTAGCCATGCTATACTGATCAGCAACCAGCTTTTTCGACATAATGTTGTAATATGACAATGAACCGCTGGTATAAGTATAAACTATACTTCCGGTGGCGTTAACCGGAAAAAACGAATTGAAGATTCCCTTATTCAGTACATATACGCCGGTCGGGGCAATACCGCCGTTTGGAGTGATGCCGCCAGCCTTCGCCGGCGCCATTTGATCTTTACGGCACGATGCCAGCAACAGCGAGGTTAGCACGATAAACACAGGGTAGTTTTTTAATTTTTTCATGGTGATATAACATTTTTAATAATTGTTCTGATAAAATCCCTCCAACTACCTTAAAATTAAAGCATACGGCGATTGGTATTGCATAAATATTAAATGCAACCCACAACATATAGTATTTTACATGAAGCATGGGGATTACTTGATGAACCATGATATTGGTTTATCAAGTGCCGGCTGGCAATTGACAACAACAAGTAAACCGGGTAATTTAACGTCATGATCAGGTGGAGCGGAGTGGGCGGATTGTATCACGCGGCAGAGGCGATCCCGAAGAAAATAGAGATGGGATTCGGGTTCGACGACTATACATCATTACCTGTTTCGGGCAAGAAGCATATCGCGATTTCAAGAACTCGAGCAGTGGCTGAATAAACTTGTCAAAAGCTACGATCTGCGGCGCATGACCCAGTCCATCGAGTTCAGCAAGTTTTGGTCTTTTATCTTTTCATGGGTCAATTTTCCAAATACATGGCAACTACCTAATGTTTGTCGGACGTCTTCCCCCGATTCAGGTGGGCTATGTCAGGCAAACACCAAAAGCGGCTTCTTCGTGCTTTGCGTAAACATCATAAAGATCGCCGGGATCGCCGCCAGGCTATACCAGCGCCTCTCCGGTCCGGCCATGCTGACGCCAGGAGCGCAAATTCAACCCCTGGCTCGCTGACACTTGTCAGCCGGTACCAATTGCAATCAGTTCAATTTTATCACTTCTCCATCTTTGTTGGTATCCCCCAACTATTTGAAAAAAATTCCCCCATTTTAACTTAGGTTAAAATTTTTGTCATCCCGGCATGTGACCTTTGGATCATTAGTTCAAATCTCAAATATGAAGTTAAAATCTTTTTACATCTTCCTGCTATATCTTTTTACAACTCAGCAGGTTTTTTCATAAACAGTAAAAACAGAAACGAAAATGATAAAATCTAAAACTATTGTATTTATCCATGGATTGTTCGTTAACCCGGAAAGTTGGAACGAATGGAAGGCGTACTTCGAAGCAAAAGGATACAAATGTTATACACCTGCAAATCCTTATCACGCGGGCAATCCGGCTGATCTTAGAAAAAACATCGACCCGGGACTTGCAAAGGTTAATTTTGAAGACGTCGTAAATAATATCGTAAAGTTAATCGACACTTTACCCGAAAGACCCATCATTATTGGGCATTCAATGGCCGGACTGGTTGTTCAAAAGTTAATTTCGATGAACAAAGCTGTTGCCGGTGTTTGTATCGACGGGGCAGCGCCGGTTGGTGTGATCACACTCAAATGGAGTTTCTGGAAGGCTAATTTGCCGGCAATAAATCCATTTAAAGGAAATTCCGTATTTCAACCCACAAAAAAATGGTTCCACTATGCTTTTTGTAATACGATGACCAGGGCAGAATCTGACAAAGTTTTTGATCAGATTGCGGTGCCTGAAAGCAGAAATATCCCACGGGGGACATTGAAAAGCTTTGCTAAGATAGATTTCAAAAAACCACATAATCCTTTATTGATCATCGCAGGAGAGAAGGACCATATTGTGCCTTTGTCATTAAATGTAAAGAACTTTAAAGCATATAAAGACACGGGCAGTGTTTTAGCATTTAAGGAGTTTAAGGGCCGTGGCCATTATATTTGCGGGGAGCCAAATTGGCAGGAGGTTGCCGCATATATTTATAATTGGCTGAATAAATAAACGGATTGCTTTGTTCCGCCGGCGCTTCATTTAATGCAGCTCTTTGGGGATGGCAGCTTTATCCGAAATCTGATCGGATATAGTTTCCTATATTCGATCAGGTAAAGTAAGAACTTTTTTTGCGGATCACAGCAATATGGTAACAGAATTGGCTACGTTAAAATATGCCTTGCAGGCTTTTGCCGGCCTGAATGAGGATGACTTCCGGCTTTCCGCGCGTTTTTGGCATGATAAGACCTATAAAAAAGGTGACTATTATAACGAATACAAGTCGGTATGCCGGTATTTGGGTTTTATTACTTCGGGAGTTTTTAGATCCTTTATTATCGATAAAAAGACTGATGAGGAAAAGAATGTCTTTCTGTACACAGCAAACGGGTTTGTAGTTACTTTTAAGAGTTTTATAAACAAGGTGCCCTGTGATTACCATACGCAGGCCATGACCGATGCTTCGGTGATTTATATTTGTATAGATGATCTGCTTCATTTATACAAAATATCCCATAAGTGGGAATGTTTTGGGCGGCTTTTAGCCCAGGAGGCCTTTAACGTATCTATGGAACGAACAGAAAGTTTTCTTTTTAAAACACCCGAAGAACGTTACCTGCATTTAGTCGAGAATCACCCAACCATTTTTGATACGATACCGCTGTATCATATCTCGTCCTACCTGGGTATAAAGGGCCCGTCATTAAGCCGCATCCGGAAAAGAATTGCAATAAAATAGTTTTTTCCTCCTCGCCAGTTCATTGTCCCATCGCCGGTTCATTGTCCCACTTGAATCCCATCCCCTGTCAGCGTCCCGCTGACGTTCCCAAACTATTTTCAGCAGACTTTTCCAATTCTCAATATTACATTTCGACTCATGCGGCGGCTCATAAACAGACCCCCTTTTCCAGGGCCTCCAACTTCGTATATTAAACGCATAAAGGCCTCGTCCACAGCGCTAAAAACCCAAAATTGTATTTTTGTA
>JABDGE010000044.1 GCA_013286235.1 Bacteroidota bacterium | reverse complement strand
TGGCAATGTGGATAATCTGTGGCGATGGCTCCGAACCATATTTTTTGTAACTTTCTTCGGTTGCGTTTACACCGGTATAAAGTGTCACCGGCACATGATAACGTTTTGCCAGGGATTCGATACTTTTTATTTCCGTTAATGTACCGGGCAAATAATCAAAGGTAGTTCCGCCCCTTGTGCTGCCAGGAAGCAAGGAACGGGATACAAATCGCTGTATGTCTTTGGAGGCCAGGCCGGCCAGTTCTGTCGTTGGGGCATCATACGTTATGCCGCCATACGCGGCTACAGACATATTTTTTGTATCGATTCCGGGCACCGGCTGCAGCAGCATGGCTGTGGAGCTAAGCTGGGTAAGCTTGTAATGGTCTGAAAGCAATGTTCCATCTTTCCGCGGGATAGCGGCAAAAGCCACCTGGTGCAACAAACCCGAAGGTGCGTAATAAATATGGTCGCCGGGATGTAGCAGGGTCTCGATTGGCTTCCATACCAGTTTATACAGTTTTTGGCGGGTGGCGGCCGAGGCGGCGGTGGACGTTATTGTTGCGCCCCGGTACAAACTGCTAATAAAACTACTTTGTGTATTACCAGACTTATTTAGCAAGCTATCCAGTTGATCCTGCCTGCACAGGTTAACCATGGCGGGATACGCATCGCCCTTGCGTAATACAAGCGCTGTATATAAAGTAGTGTCGGTCCAGCGTTTGTTATTATGGTAACGAAAAGAGGCAAATTCAATGGCGACATCGTTTGGGGCAAGCGCCTCCCGGACACTTTTCCAGTTGGCTTCTGTTAACAGTTTACCTTGTCTAAAAGAAGAAGAAATTCGGGTCAATTGTTTCTCATCATCATTAGCGAGGTTCTCTATGCTATCTGCATTCAACTTTCGCTTCGCAATGGGTGTCGTGTATAATTTTGCCAGGGTATTTTTAAGCCCGGTCCAATGATCAAACAGATCAATAGATTCCCTGTTTCCGCTAGCCTGAATGACTTGATGCAATTGCATGCCTGATGACAGAATCATCCCTTTAGTAACCAGTTCAATGTCATAAGATTCGCCTGCTATTGATGGTTTTGTCGGATGGTAATCTCTAAAAAAACTATGGTAGGTTTCAAAATAGGTGAAAACAGTTGCCAGGTATTTTTCCTTTTCGGCTTCGGAAAGAAAGCCGAAATTTTTGCTAATATTTTTGAGTGTATTATTTTTTGCCAGGAGAAATAAAGGCTCTGCTTTCGCGTAATTTCCCATTGCTTCATAACAAATGGCCAAATTATTTAAGGAAACCGCATATTCCGGGTGCTCTGGTCCTAAGACTTTTTTATAAATGCTCATTGATTCAATATACAATGGTTCCGCTTTTTCATAATCTCCCATATATGAATACGAACTGGCCAAATTATTTAAGGATCTGGCATAATATGGATGTTCAGGTCCTAAGACCTTTTTAAAGATGGGCAGAGCTTCCAGGAACAACGGTTCTGATTTTGCATAACTCTTCATAGATAGATACAGAAGGGCCAAATTATTTAATGGCGTGGCATATTCCGGGTTGTTCGGTCCGAATACTTTTCTATAAATAGGCAGCACTTCCACAAATAGCGGTTCTGCTTTTGCATAATCTCCGGTAGATTGATACAAATAGGCCAAATTATTTAAGGATCTGGCATAATAGGGGTTCTCCGTTCCTAAAGCTTTTTTATCGATCGCTATGGCTTCTATATACAATGGTTCCGCTTTTTCATAAAGCCCTATAGATTGATAAAAAACGGCCAAATTATTTAAGGATAGAGCGTAATCCGGGTTGCCTGCGCCGGCGACCTTTTTACGAATAGCCAGAGCTTCGATATACAACGGTTCAGCCTTTTCATAAATCCCCATGGCTCGATACAAACCAGCCAAATTATTTAAGGATCTGATATAATCCGGGTTGTCTTCCCTTAAGACTTTTTTACGAATGGTCAGGGCTTCTATGTACAATGGTTCAGCCTTGCCATAGTCTCCCATTTTTTGATACAAAGAGGCTAAATTATATAAGGATTTGGCATATTCCGGATGTTCAGGTCCTAAGACCTTTTTATTAACAGACATTGCTTCAATATACAATGGTTCAGCTTTTGTATAAATCCCCATGTCAGTATACAAAAAGGCCAAGTTATTTAAGGAGACGGCATAATCCGGGTGCTCCGGTCCCAAGACTTTTTTTCGAATGGCCAGTGCCTCTATATATAACGGTTCTGCTTTCACATAAACCCTCATATCATCATACAATCCGGCCAAATTATCCAGGGATGTTGCATAACCGGGGTCGTTTACTCCGAATGCCTTTTTACGGAGGGATAGCGCTTCCAAATAAAATGGTTCCGATTTTGCATAATCCCGCTTCTGTTGATACAAAAAGCCCAAATAACCCAAAGACGAATAATAGTTACTATCAACTTTCCCGAACTCCTTTTCCGCCTGGATTAATTCTTTGTTTGCGTAAAAAATAGCTGAATCAATAGCTCCTGCATTATAAAAAGCGGTTGTTTTGCCATCTAATTGCTTCCAAGTTTGCGCATGAGCGGACCATACCATGGAGAAAAATGCCAGGCAGCAAAAAAAGTAAATGTTGAGTTTTTTTATCATTCCACAGGTTTAAACGCTTAAATTACAGATACTAAAGCAAATAATGAAAAACGCCTTTATTTTATCGCCCCACGAGTGTCCGGAAATTTATCAGCTTAACAATAAAAACAAGCCACGCATTTACAACTGGTGTGGAAGCCACGCTATCGGCACGGCTTAAGCCGGCTTATTAGCTATGCCGTGCAGATATTCCTCCGCATCAACAACAGCCTTATCGTACAATGCCGGGCGGAAGTTTTTGTTAATCAGTTCCTCAATCAAACTATTGATCTCTATACGGTAATCCTCATTGATATCAAACTTCGCTTTTACCTCTTCATATTTAAGCGTATGGTTACGCTGCCCGTACCATAGTTGCTCCAGTGTGTTGTAGTAATCAGAATAAAAATCGATAAGCCTTTTTAGCTTGGGCAGCTCGGTAATGTCAGCAACGAATTTGGGTTCCAAAACCCGGAAACATTGAAACAGACATACGACGATTAGGGCACTGCGAAAATAACTTTGCGAGATTATCCAGCAAATGACGCCGCACACGCCCGAAATCACAAGTGTTACCATTGCAAACTGCTTCCTTGCGTTCTTTTTATATTCCAGCAGGTACAGGCTGTAAAAATAGTCCTGCTTGCATTTTATCATTTCATCCCATAAAACGTTGGCCATTACGACAAATATAAATATTATCAGCACCGGCAGCGGGGTTGTTAATACCTTGGGGCGGATCTTTATTATCACCAAAACTAACTATTGCCGAAATGAAATAAACAACTGAAACTTGATACTTACATTTACCTTTAAAAAATGAGCCTGCGGATGTTAGTGATCACGATTTAAATTGACCCTATGCGGAAAGCTTTACTTGCCATCATTGTTGTAACCGCAGCGTTTTGCAGCCAACCTTCGGCAGCGCAAGTGAACAACGGGGTTAGCAAGGGCCAAAATGCGGAAAAAATCAGCAGTGCGCTTGTGGATAGCGCCACATTTGCATTACGACGCAAAGACACCGTTAGCGCTGTGGCCGACATTAAATCAGCTGAAGCGTATATCCCCGCACTTTCGGCAACCGCGGCCTTGTCGCTTAAAAATAAAATAACGGGGTTTTATATAGCTTGGGTCAATTTAAAAAACCCACCATCCCGGGGCCGGCCGGATGACCGCTCAATAGAGATTTCAAAGCTTACCAGCCAATTAACCACGAGCAAGGCTGAACTCACGCATCAAAGTGTTTGGTATAATGATGCAGCAAAACTGGCGGTGCTCGCCAAAATTAAGCCATTTTACATTTATGCAAAAACGGGCTATGCGGAAAGCCTGGTTTCGGCAGGTAGGGCAGGCTTGGCGCTGCCTGTTTTGGATTCGTTAGCTGATGAGCCTTCGCTTAGTGATTATGAGCAAATGCACCTGTTAAGTTTGCTCGTTATCAATACTGTCAAACTTAATTCCTCAAAAAATCTCGACCGCTATTATACCCAATTACAAGCGGTTAACAAGCAGGCTGCCGGCAAGATGGATCGGCAGGAATATTTGCTGGCAACAGCGATGTACCTGCAAAACAGACAGGACTACACCCGGGCCATTAATAAATACCACGCGCTGTTATCGTTGCACAACGATAAAGCGCCCTATAGTGAACCAATGGCCGAAGGCATGGTCGGGCTGGCCGGTGCATGGGGAAAACTTCACCGAACGGACTCGGCGGATTATTATTTTCAAAAAGCCAACGAGATCATCAGTCAGCAAAAAGACCTCCGGGATGCGGCCATCCAATACCGGCTTGCTTATTCATCCTACCTGCAGCAAAACGGAAAAGTCTATAAGGCCGCCGGAAAAGTGCAGGCGGAAGACACCGCCTATCGTAGCCGGCTCAAAAGTGCCACACAACAACTGGAACTTAAATACCGCCTCGCCATCAAACAGCAGCAGGTGAAATTGCTTGCCCAGCAGCAGCAACTGCAATTGTTAACCTACATGCGCGACAGGCAGCGATCCATTGTTATCACCCTGGGATTGATAGTGATAATAATTGCGGCCACAGCATTCAGTTTGGTGCTTTTTCAACGCCGCAGACAACAACAGGTATTGCATGCCGTCGAAGTTGAACGCCTTCAACGGGCACACCAGCTTGAAGTGATGAACGTTTTGGCGAAAGCCCAGGAAGAAGAACGCAACCGCATTGCCGGCCAACTGCATGACGAGGTGGGATCCATGCTTGCTGTAGCCAGGCTCAACCTGTCGGCAATTGAAGGCGATGGCGGAAAGGCGGCGACCGTTTCTACGGCGCAATTGCAGGCGGCCAATTCCATTTTAGGTGATGTGGCCACCACCATCCGCGAAATGAGCCACGAGTTGATGCCGGTTGCCATCCGGCAGCTTGGATTAAAAAAGTCGGTATTGCAGCTGATCGACGATATCAATGCGGCCCACCAAATCAGGGTCCAAGCCATGGTTGTGGGGCTCGAAGACGATACCAGGTTTCCTGTTGAATTTCAAACCAATATTTACCGAATTATACAGGAATTGTTTCACAACATCATCAAGCATTCCGAAGCGACACATGCTAGCTTCCAATTAGTGGAACATCCCGATGCGCTAAATATAATGGTTGAAGATAACGGCCAGGGGGTTGACGCAGAGGCCTATAAACGAGGCAAAGGAGCGAGCCTGCTGGCCAGTCGCGTGGACCTGTACCATGGCGCCCTTACGTTGGAAACAACCGGGACAAACGGCACGCTTATTATCATTGATATTCCTTTACAAAATATTGTATATTCAGGGTTGAAAAATGACCCCGGATTCCTTGAAGATTTACCTCGCTGATGACCACCAGATATTACTCGATGGACTGATCTCCTTTTTTAAAGAAATCGGGGGCATTGAGGTGGTTGGTTCTGCCAATGACGGATCGACGCTGCTGCGCGATGTGTACAAAAAACAACCGGATATCATCCTGCTGGACCTGAACATGCCCAAATTAGACGGCATGAAAACACTCGAAAGGCTAAGAAAGGAATATCCCCAAATCAAAGTGATCGTGCTCTCCAACTATCACCAAAGCCAGTTTATAAAAGAAGCGAGGGACCATGGCGCCGGCGGCTATGTTTTAAAGAATGGCTCAAAAAAGGAACTGCTGGATGCTATCGACGCTGTAAAAAATGGCGGTCAATATTTAAAAATTGATGGCCATAGCCTGCCGGATGAAGCAGAAAGCCTGTTTGCCGATGATTTTATCAGGCGGTACCAGCTTACCAAACGGGAGATAGAGATCATTAAACTGGTGTGCGCCGAGATGAGCACCCGCCAAATCAGCGAGAAATTGTTTGTGAGCGAATACACGGTTAACACCCACCGCAAAAATATTTTAAGGAAACTGAATGTGAAGAACAGCGTCGGGATGATCAATTTTGCGCGGGAAAATGGGTTAGTGTGATTGACACGAATTGCACGAATTGGGGCGAATTTTTCGTGGGTTGTTTTTTCATGGATTATTCATTTTTTGAAGGCATTCAAGAGGCTTCGCGTTTTTTTCAGCCGCGCTCAAGAGGGCTTCGCCGTTTCACGAATGCGGAAGTCGGTTCCGATAGCTATCGGGTGCGGAATTGGCATTATGCCCAAAATTCGATGTCTGAACACTGCACACCTCACCAAACTTGGTCTGCCGTGTGGTTTTTTTGTCTAAAAATTAACAAAATCACGTTCGAAACAAAAATATAGTATGTCAAAGAACTAATTATCAGCTATATACAGCTATTTTTTAGATCAAATACCGTGTGTTTTCGATGTGTTTTATTTGTAATATCGTGTGATTTGCATGTGTTTTCCGTGTGATCAGCGTGTGTTTTCCGTGTGTTTTTTTTCGGGGCGGTGCGACTACAGACATTTCCCAAACAATTTATTGCTATGTTAATGCAGGGTCAATGCTATGTTTTTTGTCCTGGCATTGGCGATTATTGCGAGTTGATGCTATGTTAATGCTATTTATTTTGCAGGGTTAATGCTGTAAAATTTCCTTCCTAAAACTAACCCAAGCGGGGTTGCCACCCATCGTTCTTATGTCTTAAAGTATTAATTTCCAATTATTTAAAGAACTGTTGTTAGCCAGCCTGCCTGGCAAAAATCTTACAAATCCAGCGCATTTCCTGAATTTTAAGGAATCTGCGGCGGTGAGGGGGCTTGTGTTCAGTCAGCAATCTTTAGTCGTAAGTCTTAAAGACACCTCTAAAAACTCGTTTTGTTTGTTTGCCTCTCCTTTCCTCTCCAAGGAGAGGAAAGGAGAGTTTTTAGAGGTCCCGTTAAGCCGGATTGCTGACGTAGCACGCCCGTGCAAGCATTTTGTTTTTACCAAACAAATTTGCTATCCCCAACAAATATGTTATGGTTTTATGGCAATAACAAATCGGGTTTTGCTGAGCTTACAGTAACTGTAAGCTTAGCTTACACCAGGAGTAAGCTTACGAAATTTCGTTGACGCTTTTAATTGAGGTTTTTTATGCACATAATCAGGCATTTACGCCGTTCATTATTTCGTTTTTGCATGATGGGGATAGTCGTTATTTACGGGGTGTTTTTTAAGGGTGTGAATGGTTGCTTCGCAGTTTTGTCTCGCAGGAAAAAAGCGTTCTGATGGCATAATGTTTGTTAGTTTAGACGATAACCGTCCCGTCTTTTACGCTGTGCATATTTCGTTTTTGCATACAACAACGTGTATTCGTTTGCACAATGACGCCCCCGCTCAATTGCCGCGGGGCTAGTCCTTTTTGTCTTGATACAAAAAGGACCAAAAAAATCATCCCGATAGCTATCGGGACCGCAGAAATGCTTCTTTGCGCTGCAGGCCTTTGCCCGCAAACCGGGGAAAACCTTGGGCTACAATCTTTTCGCCGGCTTAACCCCGTCGCTTTATTACCCTGTATGCGAAAATTTGCTATGCCCTAGCCCCCTTCACCGCCTTGCCGGTTTTCCCCGATTTTTTGCCGAAGCTCTTCTGCGGACGGGGACATCTAATAAATCTCCCACCGAACATGGCCTATGGCTATTTGTACCGACGCTTAAGCTATCGATTGTAAAGTATACTTATTTCAGGCCAAAGCCCCGCTTACTACAGCTTGCGATTTTGTGGTCTAACTTAAATCTTCGAGAGATCTGTGGCGACTGTATTTTTTTATATCAGATTAGGTTCTTATATATGAGCAGACCCCAAAAATCACCATATATAGCTATTGCCCTGCGGCTTACAAAGCGGAATATTTGATCATCAAATCACGATCATTAAAAATATACCGCTATGAAAAAGTTTGCATTGCTGTTAATCGTTTATATTTCTTTCTCCGCCACTGAAAAGCTTAGGGCCGCGGGGATACGTTTTGAAGAAAATAAAAGCTGGACCGAATTACTTGCCCTTGCCAAAAAAGAGCACAAGCTCATCTTTTTAGATGGCTACGCCAGCTGGTGCGGTCCCTGCAAATACCTGCAGCAAAATGTTTTTACACAGGCGGCCGTTGGCGCTTACTTTAACGCCACCTTCATAAACGCGGCCATGGATATGGAGGCCGGCGAGGGGCCGGGCATTGCCGAAAAATTTAAAGTAACTGCCTATCCCACCCTGTTTTTTATCGACGGCGATGGTGTGCTGATGCACAAATCCGTGGGCGCACTGGAAGCCAATGCGCTGATCGCGCTTGGCCACGATGCCGTCAATCCCCAAAAACAATATTACCGCTTAAAAAGGCTGGCAAAAGCCGGGAAGCTTAGCCCGGCCGATTTCCTGGCCTGGGTAACCGCTGCCGAGGACCTGAAAGACGAAGATGAACCCGCCATCGTAAAAACTTACCTGGCCCTGCCCGGCTACGACCTGCTGCAAAAAAGCATGCTCGATATAGCATTGTACCATGCCGATGTGTTAACAGGCGGCCAAATAAAAGAACTGCAGCAGCGCAGCAGCACTGTGATGCAGCTCGAGACCCTGAAGCTTAGGGATTTTAACTATTTGCTTATCCAAAAAGCCATCGCTTTGGCGCTTGAAAAGTCGTTTAAGGACAGCATCCTGAACATCGACCTATTTAAACAAACGTTAGCTGTGTATTTCCCCGACCGGGCTGCCCTGGAAACAGAAAAAATGAAGGTGAAGTATTACGCTTTCCGGCAGGAAGACGGCAAATGTCTTGATGCATTGACGGCTTGTTTTGACACCAAACGATTCCGCCTGTCGCCCGAGGAAGTTGAGTTCCTGGTGGAACACAGTATCAAAATTATCGTTGCCAACGATCGCGGCGACGAGTTTGCCGCCAAAGTAAAGCAATATCCCTTATCGCCGGAGGATGCCTGGCTATCCTATTATCCCGACGTGGCCCTTTTGATGCTTTATCACGAGATGAGAAATACGCAGGAAACCGCAGCGCTGGTGCAAAAGATCATTAACAATCCCAATGCCTCCGAGCGGCTGAAAACTGCGGTTAAAGCTTTTGGAAATAATGATGGTGGAAATTGATGCTTTCATGGCTTGATTTACAGATATTTATTATCTTACGGCAACTAAATTATTGAAGGATGAAACGGGGGATACTCCTGCCATTATTTATTGGGTTTTGGGGGTTGAATGCTTTTGGGCAGGAGGCGAAGTTGTTGCTGCCGATTGGGCATACGGCTCAACTAACTTCAGCCCAATTCTCTCCCAATGGCAAGTATATTTTGACAACCGCTGATAACATTGCCATCCTTTGGGACAAACAAACCGCTGCGATTCTGGCAAATCTGGTCCATTCCAGCAATATTATTTCCGCCCGATTTTCTCCGGATGGTAAAAAAATATACGCTTTTAACGATGACAACACCTGCGAGGTTTGGAGTGTCCGAACAGGGATCTTGTTAGCCAGCGTGGGCTCTAAGGCCAGCCCTGGTCGCCCGGTCGTGCAAGAGCCTGCTCAGGGTGACATATCGTTTGCAAACAATTTGGTCGCAACGATATCGGATCGTAAAGTGCTGTTATGGAATGCAAGCACATACGGATTGGTAGACAGTTTGATCACAAGTGACGGCATATTGACCTCATTTGAATTTTCTCCAAACGGAAAGAACTGTGCGGCAACTTCGTGTAATGGGCCGACTAAAATATGGGACATAGCAAAAAAAAGTATAGACATCAGTCTTCCCCGAAAAGATAGTACATGCAATATATTCGCCCGCTTTTCACCCGACGGCAGAGAAGTTATAACGGCGGGACTGCATGCGACACGATCCGAGCTTTCAATAAAATTGGGAGTTTGGGATGCAGTCACCGGCAACCTGATAAGCAACATAAGTTGCGGGGTTGATGTATTTTCAAACCGACAATTAAATTCAATACAATATTCACCCGATAGCAAGAAAATTGCAACGATGAACAAAGACACCGTTAACATTTGGGACACATCAAATGGGCACCTGATGATAAGCCTAAAAGGCCATCAATCTCCGAATGTCGATATAACGTACCTTCAGTTCTCACAGGATGGAAAAAAAATAATTGCTGCATTTAGTGATTACACAGTCGACGTTTGGGACATAGACAACGGTAGGCTTTTGATGGATGTGAATAGCGATTCGAGCGTACATTCCTTCCCGATCGGAGATGGGTTTGCACAATTTTCTCCGGACGAAAAGGAGATTATCGCAACTGCTAACAATGCTTCGGCTAGAGTTTACAATGTTTTAACTAAGGCTGCAGGGCCGGTACTAAGGGGACATTTTGCCCTTGCCACGCATTTGCAATTGTCCGCGGATAAGAGGGAGGTGATCTCTGCCGTTGGTTTGTACGATAAAAATTCTATGAAAAGTTGGGACGTCGAAACAGGAAAGTTTTTGTTAGGGCCATCCGACCAACTTCACATATTTCACACTTCAGATATGTCGCCCGACGGGAAGCTAATTGTAAATCCGACGGATCACAAGACAGCGGAAATAACTAACCAGAAAACCGGCGCGGTATTTAGTGTATTAAGGGGACATCTTGCTGATATTACCGGCGCCGAATTTTCGCCCGATGGAAAAAAAATAGTTACCTATTCAACAGACCGAACAGCTAAAATCTGGAATAGCAGTACTGGCGACCTTTTATTTGACTTAACGGGTCATACCAATGATGTATTATTGGCGCGTTTTTCCCCCGACAGTAAAAAGGTTGTGACCCTTACCGCCAACGATCGGGTTGCAAAAATATGGAGTACAGAGACGGGCAAATTACTGAAGGAACTTAAGGGACATAAAAGTTTAATTACAAAGGTCGAATTTTCGCCAGATAGTAAAAAGATAGTCACAGCTTCATGGGATATCACGGTGAAAGTATGGAATGTGGCCGACGGTAAACTTTTACATGATTTAATTGGTCATACTGCCGGGATCGCGTCAATAATGTTTTCTCCAGACGGAGAAAAAATAGTAACAACTTCTGACGACAATTCGGCAAAAATTTGGGATACAGAAAGCGGCAAACTCCTTGTTAACCTGGGAGGCCACACAAATTCGGTTACTTCGGCAGTTTTTTATCCAGATAGCAAAAAAATTGCAACCGCGTCGGATGACGGAACGGCCAAACTATGGAATGCGGAAACAGGAAGGTTACTCTACACCTTTTTAGCAGTCGACAGCACCGATTACCTCGTAACCGACCCCTATGGCCGCTACGACGGCACCGAAGGCGCCCGAAAACTTCTTTATTTCACCTGTGGCACCGAAGTCATCGGCCTTGACCAGGTGAAAGACCAGCTTTGGGTGCCCAACCTGGCCGAGCGCATTATGAAAGGCGACAGCATCAATGCCAAAAAACTTTCCGACTTGCATATCTGCGGGCTGATACCCGATGTTGAAAAAGAAGACAAAAGCGGCTATCATTTTATCATCACCCCACAAAGCGGCGGGCTTGGCGAAACGGTGGTGTATGTGAATGGGATTGAAGAAAAACGGTATAAGCCTAACACACTTACCAAAACCATAACAGGCTACGAGCTCAATTTAGATGAGAGGGAACTGGCGCCTTACTTTATTGCAGGCCGGGAAAACCCGGTTACCGTAAAAGCTTATACGGCCAATAATGATATTTCCTCGAGGGGCGCCGAGATCATACAGGATGAAACCAAAAAGAAAGGCGTTGCCCCCAACCTGTATGCGGTAATGATCGGCGTAAGCGATTATAAAGGGCCGGAGTTGCAATTGAAATATGCGGCTAAGGATGCCGAGGATATATCGGCGGCGATTTCGGCAAGCGCTAAAAAGCTGTTGGATACGACCGGCGGCAAGGAGCATGTATTTATGTACAACCTCACTACCGGTAAAAACCATTACGAACTGCCGGAGAAGATCGCTATTAAAAACGTATTCGGCGAGATAGGTAAAAAAGCTACCGCCAATGATATCCTGCTTATCTTTTTTGCAGGGCATGGGGTAACCTCGGGCGAGAAAAAGCAGTTTTATTTTTTAACGGCGGATGCTTCCCAGAGCAGCGCTACCGACGCGCCTGCGGAGGTGGGGATCAGCACCAAAGAACTGAGCGAATGGATGCAGCCCTCCAACATCAAGGCGCAAAAACGTATCCTGATACTGGATGCCTGCAACAGCGGCCAGGCTATCAATGAGCTGGTAAAGGTGGGCGCGGATGGGCAGAATTACCTTGCCGCCCGAAATGACGATAAAGCCGAACAGATCAAAGCCATCGACAAGCTGAATGAAAAATCCGGTTTGTTTATTTTGGCGGCATCGGCCAGTAACCAGAGCGCTTATGAGATGGGGCGCTACAGCCAGGGGCTGCTAACCTATTCCCTGCTTAAAGCCATTAAACAGCAGCCGGACATTTTAGAAGATAACAAGTACCTCAACGTTTCCCGCTGGTTTAATGCCGCCGAAAAAACGGTAAGCGATATGGTGCGCGAAACCGGCAACCGCCAGGAACCCCAAATTGTAAGCGCCGGCAATTTTAACATCGGCGTGGTTGACCAGGAGGTAATGGCGGGGATAAAGCTGGCGGATGAGAAGCCGCTGTTTACGGCGAGTAATTTTCAGAATGATGCCATTGATGATGACGACCTGGAGGTCAGCAACCTGGTAAACCAAAGCATGAACGAAATTTCCGCAAGGGGTGGCGACAGCCAGATCGCCTATGTAACCGCAAGCAACTCGCCGGATGCATGGTCGCTAAGCGGGAGGTATGAGGTAAAGGGGGATGAGATCACCATTAAAGTCAACATCAAACAAAATAAGGAGATAAAGAACAAACTGGAATTGACGGGAAAGAAAAGTGAGCTTAAAGCCTTGGCGGAAAAGGTGGTTAGCAAGGCGACGGAATGGATAGTAAAAGCTAAATAGGATGAGGAGGATTGTTTTACTTATTGGTTTTTGTTTTGCATCGCTGGCTTTGTTTGGGCAGGAGGCGAACTTGATATTGCCGGTGGGTCATTCAAGTTACCTTAAGTATGCCGCATTTTCAAATGATGATAAAATGGTGATTACTCTTGGCGACACGACGTCAAAATTATGGGATACTGAATCGGGAAGGTTAATCACAACGTTGAGTTCTTCTACATATGGAATTAATACTGCTTATTTCTCCCCTGATAATAAAACAATAATTACCAGCCAGGACAGCACAATTAAAGTCTGGAACGCTAAAACGGGCTTGTTGATAACAAATATAATCCTACATTCTGTTGAAGTAATTGACGCCGAATTTTCGCCTGACGGGAAACAGATTCTCGCATGCAGCGATGACAGTATCTTTGGACTATTCACAACCAATGGCAAATGCTTATTCGTAAATCATCTAAAAAATATTTCTAAATCGAGGATCAAAAGTGGGCAGTTCTCGCCTGACGGAAGCAAAATATTAGTTATTACGTATCAAAGTCACCAGGTTTATAGCAGCACAAATGGTAAATACTTATATGAGCTTAGTGATGTTAAACCGGAGCTAATCCCATTCCTCATCATTCGTACGGGTAAGGCAGGCCCCGACAGTATATTGCTCCTGAAACAGTGGGAATACACAGGTGCATTTTCCCCGGATGGAAAGTTGATCGCAACAACCAGCCGCGATAGTTCGGCCCTGGTTTGGGATTCTTCTAATGGAAAACTTAGGTTTCGTTTAAAAGGGCATAAATCAGCGCTGTCATCAGTGGTATTTTCCGCAGACGGAAAAGAAATCTTAACCACTGCTGTAGACGCGAGCGCGAAAATATGGGACGCAACCTCAGGTAAGTTGTTACAAACACTACTCGGGCACCACCAACCAATTGCTAACGCCAATTTTTCGCCAAAGGGAGAAAATATCTTTACATCATCGCCTGATAGCACCATTAGGGTATGGGATTGGCGAACAGGGAAATGCATTTCTATTTTTACAAATCAGGGGCCTTTTTACTATTCAAGCCTGTCTCACGATGGTAAAACCTTAATTGGAGCAATTGGCGACTACGCTCAAATCTTAAATGCTGCAACGGGTAGAAAATTGAGTTCCTTAAAAGGTCTGGCTACACCCATTGATTTGGCATATTGGGGAAGCGACGGCGAATTGAATGTTCTGTGGTCTAAAAACACACCTATAAAATTAGATGTCGCATCGGGTAACCAGGATAAGGCCTGGCAAGCGAGCGATCATGAAAGTTTTTTTGATGTTAATGGTTCTTACAGCCTGGTAATCACGAAGGATAGTAATTCGGTCTTCAGGGTCAGGGACTTGGCATCAGGTGACGTTAAATTGACCTTAAATAATCATACGAAGATCACTAATGTTGCAGTCGATAGCGATGCGCATGTGTATTTAACTAGCCCGAAGGAAGGAAAATCCATAAAATTTTTGAATAGTGCAGAGGGACTCGAGTTGAATGAATTTACAACCAAAGAAAGATTCTATCTGGATGGGACGAAGTCGAGGTTGGTAATCTCTCCCAATGGCAAAATTGCAGCTTTAATTGATGGGTATGAGCAAGTGGAAATATTTGATTTAGAATCATCAAAGTTACGCGCCATTGTAAAAGCCAATCATATCGACACGATATCCGACACTACAAACCGCACTTATTGGCCAGTAAGCTCATTAAGTTTTTCTCCCGACAATGCAAAATTATTGATCACTGGAATTAATGATGCCGGATTTGAAATTTTTGACGTCGTAAAAAATAAAATAGTCATGGATCAAACGGACAGATCGTCTCGCGACCCAAAGTTGCCGTTAAATACCGGTGTATATTCATGGGACGATTCCATGGTTGCAACCGGCGCGTACGATGGAACAATAGAAGTTTGGGATATTTCGTCTGGACATAAAGTAGCTTCGCTCAGGGGTCATGCCGGTACGATTAAACAATTGATATTTTCAAAAGACGATAGTAAAATCGTTTCTATATCCGCCGATAAATCATTAAAGGTTTGGAATATTAAAAAGAAAAAGCTCCTTTTCACCTTCCTCGCAATTGATAGCACCGACTACCTCGTAACCGACCCCTACGGCCGTTACGACGGCACGGAAGGCGCGCGCAAACTTCTCTATTTCACCTGCGGCACCGAAGTGATCGGCCTCGACCAGGTAAAAGACCAGCTATGGGTGCCCAACCTTGCCGAGCGCATTATGAAAGGCGACAGCATCAACGCCAAAAAACTGTCAGATTTGGATATTTGCGGGCTGATACCCCGGGTCGAGAAGGAAGACAAGAGCGGCTACCATTTTATGATCACCCCGCAACGCGGGGGTTTGGGTGAAACGGTTATTTATGTGAATGGCATTGAAGAAAAGCGATATAGCCCGTCCCAACTCACCAAAACCGGCTCCGGTTATGAACTCAATCTGGATGAGAAACAGTTAGCGCCGTATTTCATCGCCGGCCAGCAGAACCCGGTTACCGTAAAAGCCTATACGGCCAATAATGATATATCCTCCAGGGGCGCCGAGATCATACAGGATGAAACCAAAAAGAAGGGTGTTGCCCCCAACCTGTATGCGGTAATGATCGGCGTAAGCGATTATAAAGGGCCGGAACTGCAATTGAAATATGCCGCTAAGGATGCCGAGGATATATCCGCGGCGATTTCGGCGAGCGCTAAAAAGCTTTTAGATACTACGGGCGGCAAGGAGCATGTTTTTATGTATAACCTCACCACCGGAAAAAACCATTACGAGCTGCCGGAGAAGATCGCTATCAAAAATGTATTTGGCGAGATCGGCAAAAAGGCCACCGCGAATGATATCCTGCTTATCTTTTTTGCCGGGCATGGCGTAACCTCGGGCGAGAAGAAACAATTTTACTTTTTAACGGCGGATGCCTCGCAGTCCAGCGCGACCGATGCACCTTCTGAAGTAGGCATCAGCACCAAAGAACTGAGCGAATGGATGCAGCCAACCAATATCAAGGCACAAAAGCGCATCCTGATCCTTGATGCCTGTAACAGCGGGCAGGCAATCAATGAGCTGGTAAAGGTTGGCGCGGATGGGCAGAATTACCTTGCCGCCCGCAATGACGATAAAGCCGAACAGATCAAAGCCATTGACAAGCTGAATGAAAAATCGGGATTGTTTATTTTGGCGGCTTCGGCCAGTAACCAAAGCGCTTATGAAATGGGGCGTTACAGCCAGGGGCTGTTAACCTATTCCTTGCTGAAAGCCATCAAACAGCAGCCGGATATTTTGGAAGACAACAAATATCTCAACGTTTCCCGCTGGTTCAATGCCGCCGAAAAAACGGTTAGCGATATGGTGCGCGAAACCGGCAACCGCCAGGAACCGCAAATTGTAAGCGCCGGAAATTTTAATATCGGCGTGGTTGACCAGGAGGTAATGGCGGGGATAATGCTGGCGGATGAGAAACCGTTGTTTACGGCGAGTAAGTTTTTGAACCTCGCTGTTGAAGATGACGATCTCGATTTTAGCAATTTGATTGACCAAAGCATGAACGAGATTGCCGCAAGAGGCAGCGACAGCCAGATCGCCTATGTAACGGCAAGTAACTCGCCGGAAGCATGGTCGTTAAGCGGCGGGTACGAGGTAAAGGGGGATGAAATTGTGATTAAGGTTAATGTGAAACAAAATAAGGAGATTAAGAACAAACTGGAATTGACGGGTAAGAAAAGTGAGCTTAAAGCATTGGCGGAAAAGGTGGTTAATGAGGCGACGGACTGGATAGTAAAAGCTAAATAAGATGAGGATGATAGTTTTACTTAGTTGGTTATGCTTTGCAGCAAATCTGTTGTTTAGTCAACAGCCGATGCTTGTATTACCGATAGGTCATACAAATGCAATAAATTCTGCAAAATTCTCTGCAGATAATAGCAAACTCCTGACAACCTCCGATGATGGTTCGGTAAAAATTTGGGATGCTGAAAAATACATACTTCTTGTTGACCTGAAGGATGACAATCGTGATCTCCGAACGGCCGATTTTTCCCCTGATTGTAAAAAAATTATCACCACTTCCCGGGATTATGATTCAAAAATTTGGGATGCGCAAACCGGGGAACTTTTGGTAAATCTGAAAGAGGGTTTATCTAAAAGCCATGACGCTGTTTTTTCGCCAGATGGCAGTAGAATTCTTACAGTCTCAAGTGACGGTTCCGCAAAAATATGGAATTCAGTTACCGGCGGTCTGATTATAAGTTTAAATAACCCAACAATGAAAATATCATCAGCTCAATTTGACGCTGGGGGATCACATGTTATAACTACTTCAACAGACTCGGTCGTGCGCGTCTGGGGTTCTCAAAATGGCAAAATGTTATGTGAATTAACCCGTCAAAGTAACATTGGGTCACCAGCTATAAGCCCTACTGAGGATAAAGTTATAATAATTTCAGAAAACGAATTAATCAGTGTCTGGGATTTGATAACAGCAAAGCACTTATATGACTTAAAACCCGATAACCCCAACCACAGGAATATCGGGGCTAAATTTAGCACCGACGGGAGGATGATCGTGACTGGTTTGAACGGTACACGTTACGAGAATGATGCTGATGTTTCGCCACAGATGTGGGATTCAGCTAACGGGCATCTACTTTTTAATTTAAAAAGTCCGGTAAGCAATCCTATTTCTCATCTTAATGCGGCCTTTTTTTTTAGCCCAAACAACAAAAGGGTCTTAATCTGTTGTTCCTCTTCATTCGCATTATGGGATTTAAGTTCAGGTGCTTTTCTGAGAAGTTCATCCGTAAAAGCTGGGACAATTTTATCCGCTCAATTTATTGGAGATTCTATAAAAATTTTAAGCCTGGATGGACAAGGATACTCAGCTAATACTATTATACACCTATGGGATGAAAAAACAGGAAATTTACTGGGTGATTTGAAAGGTCGCAGCTCTTATGTGTACGAGGCTGAATTTGTAGGAGATAAGACAATTCTAACACGAGGCTTTGACAACAATCATGGAGGGGGTTCCTACATTGAAGGTGCTGATTATGACACAGAAAAAGCATGGAGCGCCGAAACAGGAAAATTTTTATTAAACGGCAATATAGATTTTCCGTCGGATGATCTAATGAGGGACGACGATAAAAACGTTCGTTTGTGGATGAGTTACGATTCCACCGAGTTAGTAAATTATCAGCAAAAAAAACCGATCTGGGTAATTCATCATAAAACCATAGTTGAAACTGCACAGTTTAGCCCTGATAAAAAAAAAATTATAACAGCATCTTGGGATAGTACGGCAAAAATTTGGGATGCGGCGAGCGGAAATTTGATTTTAGATTTAAAGAAACACCCTTCACCAGTAACCTGGGCGGAGTTTAACAAGGATGGCAGCAAAGCGGTGACCGGCTGCAGTGACGGAACAGTAGATATATGGAATGCACTAAATGGGGATTTACTTTATACGTTAAAAGGGCATGAAGCATATATTAATTCAGTGCGATTCAGTAACGATTATAACAGCAGCAAAATTGTTTCGGCTTCAAGTGACAATACTGCCAGAATATGGGATTCCGGTTCAGGGAAATTGCTTTATGTATTAAAAGGCCACAATTCACCAATAACTTCAGCTTTTTTTAATGCCAGCGGGAGCTGCGTTGTAACGGCATCAAGAGATAATACTTGCAAAGTTTGGGACGCTCAAAATGGGAAACTCCTTTACACATTTTTCGCTGTTGACAGCACCGACTACCTCATCACCGACCAATACGACCGTTACGACGGCACCGAAGGCGCCCGTAAGCTATTGTATTTCACCTGCGGCACGGAAGTGATCGGCCTAGACCAGGTAAAGGACCAGTTATGGGTGCCCAACCTTGCCGAACGCATTATGAAGGGCGACAGCATCAATGCCAAAAAACTTTCCGACCTGGATATTTGCGGCTTGATACCGCAGGTTGAAAAGGAAGACAAAAGCGGCTACCATTTTATCATCACCCCGCAGCGCGGCGGTTTGGGTGAAACAGTGGTTTATGTGAATGGCATTGAAGAAAAGCGTTATAAGCCTAAGCAGCTTACCAAAACCGCAACGGGGTATGAACTTAATTTGGATGAAAAAGAATTGGCGGCATATTTTATTTCGGGGCAGGAAAACCCGGTTACGGTAAAAGCTTATACCGCCAACAATGACATATCATCCAGGGGCGCGGAAATCATACAGGATAAAACCAAAAAGAAGGGCCTTGCACCTAACCTGTATGCGGTGATGATCGGCGTGAGCGACTACAAAGGGCCGGAGCTGCAGTTGAAATATGCAGCCAAGGACGCGGAGGATATATCGGCGGCCATTTCGGCAAGCGCTAAAAAGCTGTTGGATACTACCGGCGGCAAGGAGCATGTGTTTATGTACAACCTCACTACCGGTAAAAACCATTACGAGCTGCCGGAGAAGATCGCCATCAAAAACGTATTCGGCGAGATAGGGAAAAAGGCCACCGCCAATGATATCCTGCTGATCTTTTTTGCCGGGCATGGGGTAACATCGGGCGAGAAAAAGCAGTTTTACTTTTTAACGGCGGATGCTTCGCAGGCCAGCGCTACCGATGCACCTGCCGAGGTGGGCATCAGCACCAAAGAATTGAGCGAATGGATGCAGCCCTCCAACATCAAAGCCCAAAAGCGTATCCTGATATTAGATGCCTGCAACAGCGGGCGGGCTATTGATGAGTTGGAGCATAATGACCTTGCCGCCCGCAATGACGACAAAGCGGAACAGATCAAAGCCATTGATAAGCTGAATGAAAAATCCGGGTTGTTTATTTTGGCGGCCTCGGCCAGCAACCAGAGCGCTTATGAGATGGGGCGCTATAGCCAGGGATTGCTCACCTATTCGCTGCTGAAAGCCATTAAACAGCAGCCGGATATTTTAGAAGATAACAAATACCTCAACGTTTCCCGCTGGTTTAATGCCGCCGAAAAAACGGTAAGCGATATGGTGCGCGAAACCGGCAACCGCCAGGAACCACAAATTGTAAGCGCCGGCAATTTTAACATCGGCGTAGTGGACCAGGAGGTAATGGCGGGGATTAAACTGGCGGATGAGAAGCCGCTGTTTACGGCGAGTAACCTGCAAAACAACGACCCGGACGTTGCCGCCGATGACCTGCACCTGAATAGCCTGTTGGATAACGAGTTGAACGATATTTCCGCCCGTGGTGAAAACAATGGGATCACTTACATCCCCGGTAGTACTTCGCCGGATGCTTATTCGCTGGGAGGCAGGTACATTTTAAACGGCGATGTATTAACTGTTAAAGTTAACATCAGGCAAAATGATGTGACGAAATATAAGTTTGAGCTAAGCGGCACAAAAAGTGAAATAAAGGCTTTGGCGGAAAAATTGGTTAACCGAGCGACAGATTGGATAGTGAAATCTAAATAGGATGAGGAAAATTGTTTTATTTATTGGTTTTTGTTTATTCACAACCGCATTGTTTGGGCAGGAGCCGACGTTGGTTTTGCCGATCGGGCATACTGGCGACGTTGTGTCTGCTCAATTTTCTTCCGATGGGCGTCGGGTCGTCACAGCATCGTCGGACAAAACTGCTAAAATATGGGATGCGCAAACCGGCGCCCTGCTGGCCGATACTAAAGGGCATACAAGTGAAGTCTATGATGCTGCCTTTTCTCCGGACGGAAAAAAAATTGTCACCGCATCAATGGTCCCTCCTTCGAGTGAGTATACCGTAAAAATATGGGATGCAACAACAGGCACCCTGCTTGCTGATCTTAAGAGTACCACGGATGCAGTCAACAGCGCGTCCTTTTCTCCGGACGGAAAAAAAATTGTTATTGCATCTTGGGGTGATACCGTTAAAATATGGGATGCACAAACCGGAACCTTAATGGCTGACTTAATAGGGCATGCAGGTGATGTCGAAAGTGCAAAATTCTCCCCGGACGGCAAAAAAATTGTCACGTCGTCATATGACCATACGGCAAAAATTTGGGACGCGCAAACCGGTACGCTGCTTGTCGATCTTAAAGGGCATACGTCAGAAGTCAGTAGTGCAGCATTCTCCCCAGACGGAAAAAAAATTGTCACTGCATCCGTTGACAGTACCGTAAAAATATGGGATGCGCAAACTGGCGCCCTATTGGCCAATCTTAGAGATTTGCAGGTAGTCCATAATGCTTCTTTCTCTCCGGATGGCAAAAAAATTATGACATCGAATGATAAAATATGGGACGCACGAACCGGCACCCTGCTCACTGATCTTAGGGGCTACACAAATTTGGTCACCACTGCTTCCTTTTCGCCCAATGGAAAAAAAGTTACGGCACCCCGGGACAATACTGCAAAAATATGGGATGCACAAACCGGCGCCCTGCTGGCTGTTCTTAGAGGGCATACGAATACGGTCATCAGTGCTTACTTTTCCCCGGACGGCAAAAAAATCGTCACTTCATCCTGGGATCATACCGCAAAAATATGGAATGCAGAAACCGGTGCTCAGCTATCTGAATTTAAGGGCCATATACGTGAAATCGGTAGCGCTTCTTTCTCCCCGGACGACAAAAAAATAGTCACTTTTTGGTCCAGTGCTAAAATATGGGATTCAGAAACCGGTGCCCTGCTTTCCGATCTTAAGGGGCACTCAGATACGGTATGGAGCGCTTTGTTCTCCCCAGACAGCAAAAAAGTTGTCACCGCATCCATGGATAGTACCGTTAAAATATGGGATGCGCAAACGGGCACCCTGCTGGCCGATCTTAAGGGCCACACAAATTGGGTCGAAAGTGCAGCCTTCTCCCCGGACGGCAAAAAAGTTGTCACCGCATCTGTTGACAGTACCGCTAAAATATGGGATGTACAAACTGGCGCCCTGCTGGCTGACCTTAAAGGACATACCGGTTGGCTCAAAAGTGCTTCTTTCTCACCGGACGGCAAAAGAGTTGTAAGTGCATCATCGGACAGCACTGCAAAAATATGGGATGTGCAGACCGGCACTCTGCTGGCCAATCTTAAAGGGCATACAGACCATCTAACTAGTGCGATCTTCTCCCCGGACGGCAAAAAAATTGTCACAGCGGCATGGGACAGCACCGCAAAAATATGGGATGTCCAGACTGGTGCTTTGCTTGCTAATCTTAAGGAGCCAGACGGCGTTGGCGGCGGTGCTTACTTCTCCCCTGATGGCAAACAAATCGTCATTAAACTTGCAAGTGATAATGCTCAAATCTGGGATGCGAAAAGCGACACGCTTTTGGCTGATCTTTATGGGCTTTCAGGTGTTTTCGATGGTTCGTCTTTTTTTTCCCGAGATAGCAGAAAAATTGTCACTGCAGGGTTTAACCATAACGTTCAAATATGGGATGCGCAAACCGGCAAACGTCTACTCGATCTTAAAGGGCATACAAATGATATTTACAGTGCCTCCTTCTCCAGCGACGGCAAAAAGATACTTACAAGCTCAAAAGACAATTCTTCCAAAATCTGGAATGCTGAAACCGGCAAATTAATCAACACTTTTTTTGCCGTTGACCGCACGGATTACTTCAACGAAATCCCCACCGGCTACTACATGGCAACGCCAAACGCTGCCAAACTCCTGCACTATGTCACCAAAAACCTCGAAGTGATCACTTTTGATCAGTTAGACATCAAATACAACCGCCCGGATAAAGTGCTGGAAGCTATCGGCTGCCCGGATACGGCTTTGATACATGCTTACCATAGGGCCTACGAAAAACGGATCAAAAAATTAGGGATCGATACCGCTGCATTTAAAAGTGGGTATAGTGTACCGAAATCGGATTTTTTGAATCGCGATCAGATCGAACAGAAGCGGGAGCAGAAACAGGATCAGTTGGGGCTGCATATATCCGGCTCGGATAGCACGTACAACCTGGATCGTTTTAACGTGTGGGTAAACCAGGTTCCGGTTTATGGCATCCGGGGAATTAGCCTAAAAAATAGAAATAAAGGCACGTTGGACACTACGGTAATGATCAGTTTATCCCAGGGCGATAACCGCATCGAAACCTCGGTTACCGATATCAACGGCACGGAGAGCTACCATATCCCCCTATATGTAAAGTATGTGCCGGATAAACCTGTTGATACGCTGATCCATTTTGTGGGTATAGGCATCAATAAGTTCAACGACAAAAGTCATAACCTTAGTTGGAGTGTAAAAGATATCCGCGACCTGGCTTTAAAGTTTAAGGGAAAATATGGCAGCAAATGCATTATCGATACGTTGTTTGATGAAAATGTAACCAACTCCAATGTTACTAATTTGAAGAAAGTCTTATTAAAAACCGGCGTTAACGACAAAGTTGTTTTGGCCTATTCTGGTCATGGTTTGCTGAGTAAAGATTATGATTATTTTCTATCCACTTACAACGTCGACTTTAAAGATCCCGCAAAAGATGGTCTGCCCTATGATGCTCTGGAAAACCTTTTGGACAGCATTCCCGCCCGTAAAAAGCTGATGCTGATTGACGCCTGTCACAGCGGCGAGCTGGATAAGGATGAAATGAACCGGTACACGCAAACCGCAATTGACCGCAAGAAAAACGGTGTGACTGACCTTGGCCATAAAGGCGGGGATGTTGAGGTTACGGAAAAATCGGGCATGAGCATGGCCAGCAGCTTCGAGCTGATGAAGCAGCTTTTTGTAAACGTAGGCAAAAGCACCGGCGCAACCATTATTTCGGCAGCCGGCGGCGTGCAATACGCGCTGGAGAAAAACGACCTGAAAAACGGCGTATTCACCTACAGTATCCTGGAAAATATGCAGCAAAATCCGCATATAAACCTGTCGGCTTTGAAGCAATATGTAAACAAAAGGGTAACGGAGCTTACCGCCGGCATGCAGGTGCCGACCACCAGGAATGAAACGGACGTGGTGGATTGGCAGGTGTGGTGATTCACTAATGGATGAAATATAAAAGCTGTCCCGATAGCTATCAGGAGCACAAAGCATACAGGTAAATTATTGATCATCAAAAGAATTATTCGGACGGATGTGAAATTAATTGGAACACATGATATTCAACAAATTTAATCGCTGATAAATGGCCCTGTTTAACAAAATAAGCGCTTTTCTAAAAAAAGAAGCCGCCTTAACCCGCTTTAAAACCAGGCTTTTGATCGTGTTTCTCCATGCCCTGCTTTTATTGGTCTTCACCATATTGCTGCAATACACTTCGTTTATCCGGTATGACGAGATCAACTTCCTGAAGTGGGCATCTATCTGGAAACATGATGTTTTTAATTCCGATAAAAAGCCGCTGGCAAAAAATGTGGTTTTTTTAGATGTGTCGAAGGACCTGGCGCTCGCGGATGATAACGCATACCAGCAACCCGACTCCACCATGAAGGGCGCACAACGGGTGATCACCGACAGGGTTAAACTGGCTAAGCTTTTTTCGATATTGAACAGCCACCCCAATGAATACCGGTATGTGATCTGCGATGTATTGTTTGAGAAACCCGGGCCGGGCGACAGCGTTTTAAAACCGCAGATAGAAAAGCTTAAAAATGTGCTGACTTCCGCCATTACGGATAAAGGCAAGCTGGTAAAGCCTATTTTTAACGTAAACTGGGCAATGGTGAACTATACCGCCATCAACAAAAGCACGTTCACCAAAATACCTATTTATTACAACGACTCGTTAAAAAGTTTGCCCGCCCTGCTTTATGAAAAGACAACGCCCAACCGCTTCAGTGAAAACCGCTTTTTAACTTTTCTGAATGGCAAACCCACTTTTAATACGGCAATACCTGAATTTTATTACCGGAACGCCGACCTGGTATGGCCGGAGTCCAAAGAAAACTTTAACACCTACTACCTGGGCGACCTGTTAGCCTTCCCCGAGTGCTTCAGCGCGCTCAAAGACAAGTTTATCATTATCGGCGACTTTGAAAATGATGTGCACAGCACTTATTTAGGCCGCCTGCCGGGCTCGTTGATCTTGTGGGACGCGTATCTAACCTTCTACACGCACCAGGTAACCATATCGGTCGAATGGCTGCTGATGCTGTTCGTGTTTTATTTTTTGATCAGCTACTGGATCATCATCCATCCCGAAAGAAAGCTAAAGGCCATTCATCAAAAGATACGGGTCCCGTTTATGAGCAAGTTTATCATCAGTTATATCTCTTATATCGGCCTGCTGGTGCTCATCAATATTTTTTCTTATTTCTTTTTCGGCACCTTCGTCAGTTTGTTTTATATTGCTACTTATCTAACTCTCCTCGAGTCGCTGATAGAACAATTCCCGACCTGGAGAAAAAACTTGTACGAGTATATCATGACCTTTTAAAAAAAGCTTAAAGCTTAAAGCCAAAGGCAGAAAGTTAAAATGTTGATTATCAATGAAATTGCCTAATTTATGTGAGATTTATTAATAGACTTAATATAATGAGAAAAATAGGCTGCTTGCTGCTCATCCTGTTCATTGCAAAATCTGTATCCGGCCAGGCATACATTGTTACGTATTTAAAAGGCGCGGTATTTCACGATAGTAAGCCCGTAAAACTGCACGACCGGCTGGATGGCGCCACGCAGCTAAGCAGCAGCGATAAAACAGCCGAGATAGCCCTGTTCAGCCTGACAAAAGGCAAAATGAGGCTCACGTTTGCCAACAGCAAGCCAGTGTCGGCCAGCCAGGCTACCGGCCACTCCGAACTGTACCAATTAGTGGTTGCCGACTACCTGCAGGGTTATAACTCCCAAAAGGCTTTAACTACCAGGAATGCAGTGGGCCTGGAGGGTTTCTTTAACTACATGGATCGCAAACACCCGCAAAACAAGGTGTTTTTACTGGAAGGCGAGCACCTGCTGGTAACCGGCGACATTGACAAGTTTTTTATTTGTACTGTTAAGGGCGCCGACACCCTTTGCACGCAGGTTAAGATCATCCAGGATTCGCTGGTTTTTGACAGGCAGCTATCGAAGGCTGTGAGCAGCGGCGACAAAGAAAACCCTGAACCGGTAACCTGTTTCATCAAACGCGGCTACACCGAAGACGGCAAATACCGCGAGGTTTATTTTAGCCAGCCCGTACAGCTTACTTTTTTAACCACGGCTTATTTAAAGGCGCTTATTGAACCATTTGCCGAGGGGCTGACTACGTATTATGGCGGCGATAAGAGCAAATTGATTACAGATGTGGAAGGGCAGCTGACTTATTATTATGGGACGTATGATGAGGATGGGGTACATAAGGTTTTGGCGGGGTTGGTGAGATAATGGATCGGTTGTAACCCTGTCAGCCTTAAAGCAGTATGTAAACAAAAGGGTAACGGAGCTAACTGCCGGCATGCAGGTGCCTACTACCAGGAATGAAACCGATGTGGTGGATTGGGAGGTGTGGTGAGGATCAATTATCGACAACTACTGATCAACTGAAGAATTTGCTGTCAATCTATATCTAAATACCTATAAATAAGTATTTACCAATTTGGGATTTATTTTTATATTGTTGGCTAAAACTTATTGAATGAATCTTCATCGCTTATTTTTTAAAGTCGCGCGCCCGGCGCCGGGCCTGTATGCCACTTTCTTATTCACTGTATTTAGCTTTCTTCTTTGCAGTTCCGAAGCCAGTGCCCAGCAAAGCTGGCAGGAGGTGAGGAAACAATATTTGATTTTATCTAACGATACCGCCAAAAAGGACTCTGCATTGCTATATGCCTACAAGCTTAAGGAAATAGCTTTAAAACAATATGGCAAAGAAAGCAATGAATATTACCGCAGCTTAAACAGTATTGGCTTTTGCGAAGTGCAGCTGAAAAGATACGAGGACGCGAAAAGTGTATGGATAGGGCTTTATAAAGAACTTCAAAAAAAGCAGGACACCACTTTCAATCATGTTAAAGGCGATGTTGCATTCAACTTGTACCTGCGGATTTATACCTATCATTTTAAGCGGGCTGATAGCGCTCTTTTTTTTGCGGACGCCTATTTAAAAGCCCAGGCAAATATTAATGGAAAAACAACGAGGGCACAAATAAATAGTGTTACCACTGTCGCGCTTTATATTGAACAAAATTTCGGTACCCGATTTGCAGTTGATCTTTATAAACAAAGCCTAACCATCCGGAAAGAATTATTCGACGCAAAAGACTACGAATTAAGAAAAAACCTATTCGACAAAGTAGATTCTTTGTTTACAGCCGATTCTGCTCATTATCAATACTATCTTGGCGATATCGCAAATTTGCATTGTGTTATCACCGAAACACAGACAAAAAATTGGAATATTAAGCAGCTCGACTCTTTATGCCTTAATTCCCTTCGACATTTTTCATATGAAAGCTCACTGTTGCTAGCATTGGAATCAGAAAGTGCAGTTCTAAAAGATCATCCATTGACTGACAGCACCGTTGCTTACCATATGCACTTACTTGGCTACTTATTCCGGTATAAATACAAGGTAAAATCTTTAGCGGATTTTTTCTACGATGTGTCGACCATAAAAAACAGGGATCATTTTGTTACAAAGTTTACAGTCGCGGATAAACCGGGCGACAATGAGATCGTGATGCAACCCGCTTCTCAGATCACTGCTTCAACAAATTCCAGCCCAACTCTTATAACCCCGGTTGGCCACCTGATACAGGTAAATTCCGTTGCGTTTAGTCCGGATCGGAAATACCTGATAAGTGGCTCTTACGATCATACTGCTAAAATATGGGAAGCTGCCACCACGCAATTAGTAGCCACGCTTGGCGGCATGACAGCCGGGGTTTCCTTAGCGAAATATAGCCCAGACGGAAAGTTTATTATTACTTTATCCGAGGACAATGATCTTAAAATATGGAGTTCAGGCGGCAATTTGCTGAAAACTTTCACCAGTGACAAAATTGGGCTCAATTGCGCGGATATTTCAAAAGACGGATCGAAACTACTTATCGGCTGCTCTGATGGATTGATCAGGATAATTGATTTGCAAACCGGTAAAGAGCTATTTGCCATGGTAAAAAATAACGCACCGATATATTCTGCTGTGTACAGTCCTGACTATAAATATGTTCTTACCGGCGCAGGTGACGGCACCGCTTCAGTTTGGAACGCAGCCACAGGGAACTTAATTAAAACAATATATAAAGATGATAAATACCGGGTAAACGAGGCAAACTACAGCCCATCGGGTAAATATATTGCCATACGCTGCGGCGATTATACAGCAAGGGTGTTCGATGTTGCTACGGGTATTGAAATCTGCATGGTCAGTCACAAAGGGTTTTTGCAGAGACTCGTGTTTAGTCCTGACGAAAAAAAATTGTTTGCGTTTTCAAACGAGGGTACGTCAATTAATGGTAAAGGCACTATAAAAATTGTGGAACTGCAAACAGGCAGGCAATTGAAAGCCTTCAAAGCTGACTACGACGGTGGAGCTACCGCGGGATGTTTTGATATTGGTTCGAATTACCTGGTCACTGCAAATGGAAATGGTTTAATTATGAAGGTCGATACGAGCACAGGTAGACCTTTTGCCTTTTTTAAAGGTCATTCGGTTCCGAGCGAGGAGCCTGGCTTTAGCCGCGATGGCATCCACCTGGTTGTACCTTACGACGATGGACATGTACGAGTATGGGATGTCAAAACGGCCAGGGTGGTGTTGGATTTGCCAGGACACAGGGGTTGGGTTTATGGTGGAGCATATAACAATACCGGTACAAAGATTTTGACATGGTCAAAAGATAGTACAGCCCGCGTATGGGATGCGTCAACGGGGAAAGCACTTTATGTACTGGAAAGTAAAGGAAGCGTCGTTAGCGCTAAGTTTAGTAATGACGATGCCGAAATAATTACCGCAAGTAACGATGGCATAATTGAAATTTGGGATGCTGCCACCGGAAAACCAAAATATAAGTTTGATGCTGCCCAACCTACTAAATTTGGTCCTTCGTTTTCCATCGACCCGGGAGGAACGAAGATTATCACTGCGATCAATATCGATCCGGGGGACGACAATTATTCTCATAGAGATTCTTTAGAGAAAATGAAAATATGGGACATGAATTTAGGGAAGCTTTTATGCACCCTGGATAGCAAAAAAGGGATCTCAGCCGGTTACTTCATCGATAAAGGGAAAAAGATATTTACCATTTGTACAGATTCTGTAAATAGAATATTCGATAGCGGAACTGGTAAAATGCTGTCTGAACAAAAGTTTGGCGCCGATTTATGGTTAGACTCCGGTTCGAATTTTATACTGGTAAGGGGCCGCGATTCCTTGTTTCTCTATGATCGCGATAAGAAAAAGGCAGTCTTTTCAATCCCGGGTTTTGACGTGACTCATGCGGTTTTTAGCAAGGATGATAAAACAATACTCACGTCCTCTTTTGATAACACGGTTAAAATATTAGACGCCGGTACCGGAAAAATATTGCACGCTTTTGAGCCAACTCCTGGTTACGGGATTTTCGCTGTTTTCTCGCCTGACGAAAAAATGATCGTTGGTTCGGGCGGTAGCTTAAAGCTATGGAGTGCAAAAAATTATGAGCTGGGATACAGTTCAATGGATATCGATAGCACCGATTACTACACCCAAATCTCCTCCGGCTATTACATGTGCACCAGCAACGCAGCCAAACTGCTGCACTACGTTACCGAAAACCTGGACGTGATCACCTTCGATCAGTTAGACATCAAATACAACCGCCCCGATAAAATATTGGAAGGCATTGGCTGCCCGGATACCGCGCTCATTCATGCTTATCACCGGGCTTACGAAAAACGCATAAACAAGCTGGGCATCGATACCTCGGCATTTAAAAGCGGGTATAGTGTGCCTAAGGCAGATTTTATAAACCGGAATCAAATAGCGCATCTGGCCGAGCAAAAAAAGGATACCTTATCTTTGCATATATCAGGCTCGGACAGCACGTATAACCTCGACCGTTTTAACGTTTGGGTGAACAAGGTCCCAGTATATGGGACCAAGGGTATTAGCTTAAAAAACAAGCGTAATGGCACGCTAGATACGACCGTAACCATCACCTTATCCCTGGGCGATAACCGCATTGAAACCTCGGTTACCGATGTTAACGGTACGGAAAGTTATCATATCCCCTTATACGTAAAGTATGTTCCGGATAAGTTTGTTGATACGATGTTGTATTTTGTCGGCATCGGCATTGACAAGTTCGCTGATGAAAATCATAATCTAAATTATAGTGTAAAGGACATACAGGACCTGGCTAAAAACTTCAATGAAAAATATAAGGGAAAATGCAAAATCTATACCTTATATAATAAAAACGTATGTAAAGACAGTGTGATTGCGTTAAAGCAAAAACTACTAAAAAGCGGCGTAAACGATAAAGTGATCATTGCCTATTCCGGCCACGGGCTGCTGAGCAAGGATTATGATTATTTTCTGTCCACCTATAACGTCGACTTTAAAGACCCCGCAAAAGACGGCCTGCCTTATGATGCGCTGGAAAACCTGTTGGACAGCATACCGGCCCGCAAAAAGCTGATGTTGATCGACGCCTGCCATAGCGGTGAACTGGACAAAGACGAAATGAACCGGTATACCCAAACAGCCGCCGACCGCAAGAAAAGCGGTGTGACCGACGTGCGCCCCCGCGGCGGGGATGTTGAGGTTACAGAAAAAAGCGGCATGAGCATGGCCAGCAGCTTTGAACTAATGAAGCAACTGTTTGTAAACGTAGGCAAAAGCACCGGCGCCACCATTATTTCGGCAGCGGGTGGTACGCAATACGCACTGGAGAAGAATAATTTGCATAACGGCGTTTTCACTTACAGTATCCGCGAATATATGCAGCAAAATGAGCATGTAAACCTGTCGGCCTTAAAGCAGTATGTAAACAAAAGGGTAACGGAGCTAACGGCCGGCATGCAGGTCCCTACGACAAGGAATGAAACGGATGTAGTGGATTGGCAGGTGTGGTGATTTGAATAGGTTCTGCAAGAGAGTATTGTTTGATATTGCAATTATCATTCTGTTCAAGTGTTGGAATTTCGAAAATAACTAAAACTGCATTTAACTTTTAATAATATGATAAAACATATTGTTTTGATTATCAACATCTTAATACTTTGTTGCATATTTTCAACCATCGTACAGGCGGGTATTCCAATAATGGACGGAACATTTGTAATTGGCAAGTCGCAAGTTCCTTCAACGCTGTTACCATACAAAGCCGCGAAAGTATATTTGTTATATTTTACATCTG
>JABDGE010000043.1 GCA_013286235.1 Bacteroidota bacterium | reverse complement strand
ACCGCCCCAAAATACAGGTAAACTGCGGGCCTGCGGATCCGGTTGCGGATCTCGAATAGAAATATCTTACTAAACATAAACTATTGTTATTGAGTAATTTACATGGTGTTTACAGCGATGCGGGTAGCGATGTTGCTAAAGTACACGTCCTCCAGGTTTGGGCTGGTTAACACAAAGCCGTCAGCTGGCGTGCTGTCATTTATTATCCGGATGTGGAGCTTGCCGTTTTTTAGCTGGGTGGATATCACATTATATACATCCCGGTAGTACTGTATCTCGCTTTGGTTGATCGCTTTTGAAAAAATCTTCCCGTCCAGGTCGGTTACGGCCTTTTCCGGATCGCCGGCGTACAGCACTTCACCATGGCAAATAATGGCAAAACTCGAGCAAAGGGTGCTTACATCTTCCACAATGTGCGTGGAAAGGATCACGATCGTATTTTCGCCCAGCTGACTAAGCAAATTGTAGAAACGATTCCGCTCTGCCGGATCAAGCCCTGCCGTGGGCTCATCAACAATGATCAGTTTTGGGTCGCCGATTAAAGCCTGCGCTATGCCGAAACGCTGTTTCATCCCACCCGAATAGGTGCCGAGGTGTTTTTTCCGGTCCTTAAACAGGTTTACTTTTTCTAATAAAGCCAGCACAAGTTCCTGGCGTTCGCCTGCACTGTCAACGCCTTTTAGCTGCGCGATATGATCGAGCATTCGCTCGGCCGAAACCTTGGGGTAAACACCAAACTCCTGCGGCAGGTAGCCCAATAATTGCCTCACTCGGGTCTTATTTTTAAGCACATCCAGGTCGTCCAAAAAAACACTGCCGGAATCGGCCTCCTGTAAGGTCGCTATCGTTCGCATTAACGACGACTTACCCGCGCCGTTTGGCCCTAAAAGCCCAAACATCCCGTTGGTAAGGGTTAGCGAAACATCTTTAAGGGCCTGCACGCCGTTGGCATACGTTTTTGAAAGGGAGTTGATGGTTAATTTCATTACTTTGATTTTATTTATTCATTCGAACCAAGAGTCAAGAACCAATCCCGCACATGCGGGAAAGAAAAATACAGATGAGATGGACAGACTGTCGAAAAGAGACTGACCTGGACCATTTGAATCTTTGTTTAGCTTCAACTGGCCGGAATTTGTCTCCTTATCTTGGTTCCTGGTTCTTGGTTCTTGACTCTTGATTTGCATTGTTTATTAAATGTGCTGCATTTCCGTTCAGTACCAGTTTGGCGCTGTCGGAAAGCCGGTAATTCAGCTTCCCGATATTGGCATCCTCCAATAATAATTTACTCTTGTTGCGGATATCGAGGCTTGCGGATTGGAATCGATTGTTTTTGAGGACGAACAGTTTCGAGCCGCTCAACGGGCTTTTTCCTATCTGTACATTTAGTGCCTTTATTGAGTTGCCTGATAATACTACCGTGCTGCCGTAGTCCTGGCTGATTGAAAGACTGTCCTGCTTAAATCCTTCCACCCATACTTTGCGCATGTTCCATTCGTCCTTCACAACTGTATCGATATAGCTCTTACCGTTGGTGCCGTACCATCCATCGGTGCTGAGATTGGCAATATTCGGGCAGGTGACGATCACCAGGTAGGCGTTCCGGTTGTTTTCATAGCCGTGTTTAAAAACAGCGCTGATGTTTAAAGTTTTGTTATCCTGGCTGATACGAGCAAACGATTCGGCGTCCAGGGCGAGCCTTACCCGGAAGGGCCCTTGTTCAAAAAGGACATTCACTGCTGTGCAGGATTTGACATTGATGGTATCGAAGCCTTTAAAATTCAGATCGGAATAGTCCTTGAAAGGGGTACGGAAAGACCCGCCCAGGTAAACCGCACGAACGCTCAGGTCGTAGAAACAAAGCGATACCGCGATAATTGCTAAGGCTATTGCCAGGAGTTTAGTGCTCGTTTTCATTTTTCATTATCCGGTTTGTGGTTAAAGTTTTCAGCCTTAAACCTTTTATATAGGGCTGCTATATCATCCAAATCCATATCCAAAAGGTAGATGTTCCTGAAATATTCGGGGAGGTCTTGCTGTATAAAACGCTCCTTGCGATATACTTTAACCTTATCGCGGCCATCCGGGGCCACAAAAAGGCCCAGCCCTCGTTTATTATAGATAAAGCCCTGGTTTTGCAGGAATTCATAGGAGCGCATTACCGTATTTGGGTTTACTTCCAACTCAACGGCAAGGTCTCGCACCGAGGGTATTTTTTGCTCGCCTGGCCATTTGCCGAGCAAAATATTTTCGCTCACCAGGGCCGCTATCTGCAGGTATATCGCTTCGTTGTCTCTGAATTCCATGCTGCGATCCGTTAAACCTGCTTTTCGGTTAACCTCAGGTAGGCGGCAGCCCATAAAATGAGCGCCAGTCCAGAGGTTAGGCTGTAAAAAAAGACGTCCATCGCTTTTAAGGGCAAAATCGAATAAAAAGTATGGCCCTCGAAAAAGTTCACCTGCGCAAAGGGTATGGCCGCTGTGATGTTTATTCCCAACATCGTTTCCATGACAGGTTTATTGACCAGTGTTAAAGCCATCAGGCCGATAAAAAAAACAAAAGCGGTCTTAATAAAATGCAGCTTTTTAAAAAATATCGCTCCGCAGATCGCCACGCCGTGCATCATGGCGAAAAGTAATAATATCCAGCCAACGCCGGCCACGTGAAGGGGATTGAACACTTCAAACCGCATAGGCCAACGCCTGGTATTTAAAATAAGCCCCATGATGGCTGGAAAAGCGGCAAGGAAGACTATTTGAAAGATAACATAGGAGTATAACCAGGCGACGAGGAATTTTTCGAAATGCGAAGCCGGAAGTGTAAGAGCGGGAACCGCCTTTCTCTTGTCGCCCATCTCTGCAAAAATGTTACTGGTGAACATGGTTCCGGCGAGCATCAGTACGATTGCAAAAAGCCCGCTTTGTACAGCCATGTTCATCGGTTGATCATCGACAATATAGGTGTAAAATCCAAGGCCCAGCGCCAGCACGCCGATCAGCACCCCGAGAGACATCAAATAACTCTTATAATGCTCCACCGTATGCTTAATAAACAAGCGGCCAAACCTGCTGAAATTGAAAATATTACTCATGCCGGGTGGGGTTTAAGATGTTTAATAGTGGCTTGCTATCGCTGATTATCGCATTAAAAAGCAGCTCAATGTCCGGCTTGCTGAATTTGGCCGTCGTGTTGGCCAGGATGGCGTTTTTACCGCGCATGCTTTCTTCCTCGTACAGCACCTGCATCCCGTCTGTATCGGCGTATACGCCGAAGCTTAGCCTTTCGGTCACCTCGTCGATGGAACAATTAACCACAATATCACCCAGGTGCAACACCAGCAGCGTGTCGATCAAGCTGTCAAGGTCGCGCACCTGGTGGGTGGATATAACGATACAGCGGTCTTCGGTTAACACCGATGCGATCAGCTTACGGAACTGCACTTTTGAAGGGATGTCGAGGCCGTTGGTAGGTTCGTCCATAATCAAAAGGCTGGTATGCGTGGCCAAACCGAAGGCGATCATCGCTTTTTTTTGCTGACCAAAGGATTGTTTATCCATTACCGCGTCCAGTTCAACATCCAGTAATTTGAGGTAGCTGTAAAAATCGCTTTTGCTGAATTTTGGGTAGAAGCCTGCTGTATTGCCCACAAATTGCACCGGGCTGAGCGAGGGCACGAAAAGCTCCTCGGCAATAAAATAAATGTCTTCTAAAACGGCCACCGGACGTTTAGCCACATTAAACCCTTTAAAGCGGCAGGTTCCGCTGGCGGCAAATACCAGGCCCACCATATTTTTGAGCAAGGTAGACTTACCTGCACCGTTTTTGCCCAGCAAGCCATAGATGTGACCATTCTGTAAGCTGAGGTCTAAATCCTTAAAAAGCAGCGGCTGGCGCGGATACGAAAAATTAAGCCCTTTTATCTCTATCATGTACAATAGTGTATTAGTATAATAGTACACTACAAACGTAAGGATAAATTTTGTTATTCCAAATGGAAAGAAAAAAGATTTCATGAACTCCTCTCGCGGTTCCCTCATACAGGTTTACCCGCCGGCAGGTAGCAAACTACCCCATCATAATACACTTAACTCCGTGACCCCTAAATTACAAGCTAATTAGTTCAGGATCAGTGTGATAATATTTCGTAACGTAACTCGTAGTGTAACGTAAGCTTACAGCTATTGTACCCTTACGAAAACTGCTTTTTGTTCCCTCAAAACGAAATTGCATTTTTGTTAGGGATTACAATTTTGAAAAATAACAAGCGCCGTTCAACTGCTGCTTTTGAGATGGGCTGTTGAATTCTACCTTGCAAAACCCTGTTTGGCGAGATGCCCGATGAAATAGTCAAATCAATGGTTTGAGCCGGCAATAAAACAATAGAAATCAGCAGCAAAGCACAAGCAAATCACCATCAACCACAAGCAAACCACTATCAACCACAAGCAAATCACCATCAGCCACTATTAATCCACAAGCAAAAAAGCGCAATAACACCCTGCTTTTTCTCCAAAAATCAGCCGTAAATAACTGATAATTAGTTCTTTGACATATTGAATTTTTAATTTGCATCTCGTTCTTCGCGTGCAAAACGATAAAATTTTGCGCCATCCTGGTCGCGACTGCAAAAATCTCGGCTGTTTGAAATCCAACTTCCGGGGTGCTGTCTCGGAAGTTGGACGAGGCAAGATCAAAATGGCACCCTCAGCCAGCGCATTGAAATCAAAAAAAAATCACACGGAATTCACACACCATTCACACGGAAATCACACCCCATTCACACGAAATTGTATAGAAATCACACGATGATCACATGGTGTTTTTCTGGAAATACAAATATAAATAGTTGATATTGAGATATTTGAAATATTTAATATCTGTTCCAGGTGCTAAAAAAAATAAATATCCCGCAAAAAAACACAGCGCATTCAAACCTGTAAGCAGATAACTTACTATCGCGATAGAAAGAGAAGGAGTACGAGAAACCCAAGGTCGCAGGCAATTAAGCGGATTCGCGCGCGGGGAAGGCGTGATTATTTTAATATTTTGATAATTCTCGATAATTTTCCCTCTAATTTAGTTTTCTGTTTAGTGCTTGTCGTGATAGAACAAATTCTTCTAATGCAAACCCCGGAATTATGCGTACCTCTTTAGCTTTTTTATACTTAGTTGGCCTGATGCTGATTTGCAGCTGTAGCACCCCTAAACAGTTAAATCGGCTCCAGGATCCACAAGTGACAGAAAGTTTATCACGTGTAAAAACAGTGCTGATCTATGGACCCCGAAGTCTGGGAGCGATAGAGCAATATCCACCTGGCGTTAAAGATTGGTATGCCGGTGATATTATAAGCGATGATTTAAAATCCCTGGGGATAAAGGTAGTTTATAATGAGAATGAGCCCCACGATATGGCAATTTTTTTTGCACTGAACAGTAGTCAGGGTGTTGCACCCTACGGCGACAGTTCATCTGATATTAGCCGGGGTTTTTATTTATTTGGAGGTGCAATTAAAATTGAACTAAAAGATTTGGGTGTCGTGTTTATAAAAAAAATGTATGGTAAAAGCTGGGGTGATTTTGGGCCGCCCGTATATTATCAACAGACCGCAACATCCCGAAAGGCATATCGTAAGCTTGATTATAATTATGGAAGTTTTTCAGAAGCTGCCAGTGCGTTTAAAGAACAAATGCTTGCCAGCGGTATGATGCAGTTTATTGAAGTTTTGAAAGCCAATAAATCAAAATAAAAATAGTGAATGGTGAGTAGTGAGTGAGTGAATGGTTAAATTAAAAATATGCTTTGCTGATAATTAGCTCTTTGACATATTTAATATTTGACCACGATGTCACAATCGTAATTCGTAAATCGTAATTCGTAAATCAAATCACCCTCCCCATAAAAGGATCGCTATACCCGGCTTCACCTGTTTCCACCCTCCCTGCGAATCGTTGCGAAAACGAACTATTGGCGGCTACAGCTACTGAAAAATCGTACCAGCCGAAGCTTTTGCCAAGGTCTAAAACGTGGGTCGATTTTGACCCCGCCGGAACAGTTAGTTGCCTGGAACCCGCTTGGTAAGCATTGTCCTCGAATGTGATTTGAACCGACTGGCTTCCTGAATTGATGACGACCAGTTCAGCATGTCCACCGTGTTTGGAGGAGCCTGTTTCCGGCAGGTAATTCAGCTTCACCTGCAATGCCGGGTCGGCCTCATTTCCTTTAAACTCGCGGTAAAAGCCGTTGGGGCCGTAAACGCGGAGGTGGTAATTTTTATCTTCAAATTCATTGAGGGGCCAGTTGGCGGTTAAGGTGTCGCCGGCCGTGAGACCGTAGGCCCAGGTGCGCACGCTTTCAAAAGCCTGCTGGTCAGTTCCTTTGGCCTGCAGGTATTTTCCCGGGGCATAAACATTAAAGGGTGCGCCCAGTGATTTGGAACCAAAGGATTTGCTGCCTGCCGTAAAGGCTATTTCCAATGCGTTTTTGTCGCTGTTGAGTTGGGCATGCGCGTATAGTTCGTAGGGCAGGGCGCAGGAGCGGCGGATACCCGGTTCCTGCTGCGGCATATAGGGCGAAGATTTGGCATTTTGGTTGAACGCTGCGATCTCCGCTGCGGTAAGCGGTTTAAAGTCCGAGGGCGTTTTTTTAAATTTAGCCTTGTGGATGCTTTCCACAAAAGGATCGCGTTTGACAAACTCCGGCTGGGCGATGGTTTCGCCGTGAAATGGCCTGAATACTGAGGTAAGGTTTCCGCACACGGTTCGCCGCCAGTCGCTGATATTTGGTTCCTGCACTTTTTTACCCGTTTTTTTTGCCAAAAATTCTTCCAAAAACTGGAGGGTGGAGGTATGATCAAAAACTTCAGAGTTAACCCATCCGCCTTTTGTCCAGGGCGAAGCAATCACCATCGGCACCCGGAAGCCCAAGCCTATCGAGCTTTCTTTGTCAAATTTTTCAGGGAAATTGTTTCTTTCAAGCTCCTGTTCCAGTGTTACAAAATCGACACTCGTATTTATCCCTTTTGATACCGCCCCGGTTTCCGGTTTGTGCGCGTTGGGCGCCGTAAAGGGTGGCACATGATCGAAATAGCCGTCGTTCTCATCGTAGGTAAGGATAAAGATGGTCTTTTTCCATATCTCGGGGTTTTCCGTGAGTATTTCCAGCGCTTCGGATACGTACCAGGCCCCAAACCATGCCGAGCTTGGGTGATCGGAAAAGCTCTCGGGCGCCGAAAGCCACGAAACAGTTGGTAAAGTCCCGCTTTTTACATCCTCCCTGAACTGGTGGAGCACATCGCCCTTTGGCACCTGCAATTCCCGCTCAATGCCATTATCGTCGTATTTGAGCGTTTCGAGCTTTCGGTGATCCGGGTCCTTTTTATTGGCGACAAAGGCTTTGCGGTGGATGCTTTTTTCATGTTCAGAAAGATTCTCAAACATACCTTCCTTCCAACTCTCCAATTCTTTGTTAGCGCCGTCAAGGTCGTTCTGCATATCCCTTAGTTGCTGTTTAAGCTGTTTGGCGCTTTGATCTCCGGGCGGTAATGCCGCTATCTGCTTTTTCAAAGCGTCGATCTTCGCAGGCAATTCCGCCGACTTCTTCTTCATTGCAGCCAAATGCGCCGGGTACAGGTGGATATTGTATTGTGCGAAAAACTCCAGCGGGTTATCCTGGAAATTCGAAAGCCAGTCGTCTTCTTCTCCTTCGAAGCCGGTGTCGATGGCAACCTCGTTCTGGTAGCATTTCCAGGATATGCCATGGTGTTCCAGCCGCTCGGGGAAGGTAGCCCATTTGAGCGTGCCATAATCCATGTCGTCATTCCAAACATGCGCCCTTGAATTCTCATGCTGCTCTTCCCGTACGGTGCCCGTCCAAAAGTATAGCCGGTTTGGATTGGTGCCGGTTAATGCCGAGCAGAAATGCTGGTCGCAAACGGTAAAGGCATCTGCCAGGGCATAGTAAAACGGGATATCTTCGCGGGTATAGTAACCGAGGGTTAAAGGCATATCGGCGTATTCCGGAATGCTGTTCCGTTTGTTCTCCAGCCATTGATCGAATTTGCCGTCGTTGCGGGAGCTCACCTGGTTTCCCCAGGAGTGGGGGAGGGAGTCCATCCACGTGGCGTTTGTGTTTTTGATGTCGAGCCGGAACGGCGCATAGGTTTCGCCTTTTTTGTTAGACTGCAGCCAAACCGCATTGCCATTTGGCAGCGTAATAATGCGGGGGTCGTTAAAGCCGCGTACGCCTTTCAGGGTGCCGAAACAGTGGTCGAAGGAACGGTTTTCCTGCATCAGGATCACAACATGTTCGGCATCGAGGTAGGTGCTTCCATGCGGCGCCTCGATGGCCATCGCCTTTTGGATAGACTCCGGAATAAAATTAGTAAGTCCGGCTGCGCCTGTGAGCAGTGCCGCTTTTTTTAGAAAATCCCTGCGGGTATCGTTCATGAGGAATAAATTATCGATGCATCAAACTGTAAAGCAATATTACTAAAGCCCTACTGTAAAAGCGCTGCTAAAGTATAATTCTTTGGCCTTAAAGCTCGGCAAGGGATGTGACCGGCGGGTTATGAAATTGTAAACAAATTTGGTAGTATGGCGTCAACCTCAGCCGAAGTTTCTTTCGGACGCCTGCATAACAAAAGTTATCCGCCAGCTGGCGGACGTCACTCGCAGCTTCTTCCGGACTTTCGGACTTCTCCAGTACCTCCTTTGCCTGGTTGAAATGACTTTCTTCATGCGTCACCACCATTTGGCAGACGGTTTCGAGGTCAAATACCAATGGTAATTTCCCGGGATAGGCTATCCTGGTTTTTCCATTGAAGAATATTTGCAGTTCCTTCAGGTGTTTGACCGTCTCGGCGGACGGTTTGTAAAACAACCCTTTGCGGTTATAGCGTTCCATCGGGACGCATGGCTTGAAAAACGACAATTTGAATCAAATCTCAAATCTCATATCTCGCATCTCATATCTCTGCTAAACGCTCACTGTCAACTGCTCACTGCTCGTGATGTTCCTTTTCCTCGCGCTCAATAGTAATGGTGCACTCGCCTATCAAGGCGGCCAGGGCGCCGATGGCTGCCAGCACAGGCGCTACAAGTGCGCCCACAACGCCGATGGTAAGCGGGAAAGACATCAGTTCTTTCCCCGATTTATCAATGATGGTTATCTTCCTGACGTTGCCTTCAGCAATTAGTTCTTTTATCCTGTTTATCAGGTTTTCCCCGTGTGCGGAGAATGATTCCTTTGTCATAACGGTTTTTATTTATTGGACTGTTTCAAGCGTTGTATGTTACAAACGGATGCTGTTCATCGTAATATAACCGCGGCCCCTTTCAGGAGGATTCCGATGATTCGCTGCCGGCGCCAATAAAATTTGGGCATCGGGCGCAATGAAGGTGCGGGTTGGTTGAATGTAACCATCAAACTGAAGGCGGCAAAACATATGTTGTGTGTGGTTGTCTGAACGCCTATGATATTCCATATCACGGTTTGCACGAATACTTCAGGGACGCCATTAAAAAATTAGTTAACAATAAACAGGTTAAATACCGTATTTTCGCCACAGAATATATATTAAAAATTGCTTGGTTGCAACCGATTGTAAAACATAAGTGGATTTTAAACGTTGTTGGGGTTTCCCGTGTTTTTTGTAATATGAGTTATTTTAGATCTGCCTTATTTTTTGTAATTGTTTTACTTTTTTGTGCAATAGCCCATCCGGCTTCCGCACAAAACATCCCGCAAAATCTTTCAAACATCAATGTTAACGACCTAACCGACGCCCAGATCAGCCAATTGCTGGCGCAGGCGCAGGCCAATGGTTTAAGTGATAGCCAGATTATTCAGCAGGCGCAGGCCATGGGCTTGCCATCTGACCAGGCGCAGTTGCTGCAACAGCGGATTGCCAAAATTCGTGCTTCGGGTCCGGGTGGTAAATCGAAGAATAATTCTAATTTTTCCGACACATCGTCTAACCAGTCGAGGCGGCTCAATTTTCCGATTGATACATCTTCAAGGAATGACACCAGCCAGAATAAATACAAACAGAACCTTTTTCAGGTGCTTAAGCCCAGAATATTTGGCGCTGATCTTTTCAGGAACAGCACTTCATCCTTCGAGCCGAACTTACGGCTGGCAACGCCGTCAAATTATATGGTTGGCCCTGACGACCAATTAGAGATAGATGTTTTCGGCAATTCCGAGGCAACCTGGCGGCTTAACGTGACGCCAGAGGGAAATATAAATATACCCGGTGCGGGGATACTCAATGTGTCGGGTAAAACCATTGAACAGGCTACCGAGGCAATAAAAGGCAGACTTGCCGCTAATAAGTACGCCATCGGGCATGGCACAAGTGTACAGGTCAGTTTGGCCAATATCCGGAGCATAAGCGTGATCGTGGCAGGAGAGGTTGAAAAACCAGGCACCTATACTTTGCCATCGTTGGCCACAGTATTTAATGCGCTATATGAAGCCGGCGGCCCCAGCGACGAAGGGACATTCAGGCAAATCGAAGTGATCCGCAATAACCGGTTGTACAAAACCCTTGATGTTTATGATTTTTTGACCAAAGGCGAGCAAAAAGGTAATATCATTCTCCAGGATCAGGACATCATACGGGTTCCGACCTACCGGGTGCGCGTTGACCTACGGGGCGAAATAAAGATCCCTGCCTTATTCGAGGTATTGCCGGGCGAGACGCTGCAGGATGTGTTGACATTTGCGGGCGGCTTTAAAAGCCACGCCTATACGGCAATGATTAAAGTTTCACAAATAAGCGACCAGCAACGCAGGCTTGCCGACATCCCTGAAGCCGATTATAAAAATTACATTCCTTTGCAGGGGGACATCTATACGGTCGACACAGTATTGCAGCGTTATGAGAACCGTATCACCATTAACGGCGCGGTCTTCCGACCGGGGGAATATGAATTGCAAAAGGGCATGACTCTAACCCAGCTTATAACAAAAGCCGCTGGTTTGAAGGAAGATGCCTTCATGGGCGTTGGAAGCATTATCAGGCTTAACCCGGATAACAGCACCTCGGCGGTGATTTTTAATTTGAAGGATGTTGAAAATAAGGCAGTACCCGACATCACTCTGCAGCGCGAGGACATCGTGAATATTTCCTCGATATTTGATCTCCGCGACAAATTCACGGTGACCATCTATGGAAGTGTACGCCATCCCGGAGTTTTTGCATATGCCGATAGCCTTAGCCTGGAGGACCTGATCGTTAAGGCCGGTGGATTCACCGCCGACGCGAGTCCCCTCCGGATTGAAGTTGCACGAAGGGTTTCCAGCGGCGACCCGATGTCGAAGGATAGCAAAATAGCCCAGGTTTATATCACCGAAGTCGATCCTGGTTTAAAACAGCAATCCGTCAATTTTACCCTTCATCCCTATGATATCGTTTCAATTTATTCAGTACCCGGTTACGAAAAACAAAAAACGATAGTGATTGAAGGCGAAGTGCAGTATCCGGGGCCATATACCCTGCAAAATAAAAACGAAAAGATATCAGATGTTATTAAGCGAGCTGGTGGTCTTACGGTATTTGCGGATCCGGATGGCGCAACCCTTAAACGAACTTTCCTCCAAATAATAGGTGTTGATGAAAATACAGTGGATTCAACGGATATAGAAAAGGATCGGATACAACGCTTAAACAGGTTGAAAAAAACATTTAAAGACAGTACCGACACTACAAAAGCCACACTTATCCAACAGCCAAGCAACGACTATATTGGCATTAATCTCCGTGAAATTATGGCCAAACCCGGCTCCAACACGGATTTAATTTTGGAGGATGGCGATATTTTGAGAATTCCTAAAGAACGGCAAATTGTGCGGATTAACGGCGAGGTTTTGTACCCAAGCGCCGTAGTGTATGCCGATAATAAAACCTTCAACGAGTATGTCTCGAATGCCGGAGGGTTTTCACCTACAGCGCTAAGGAAGTCGGCGTTTATAATTTATCCTAATGGGACGGTAAAAGGATCGCGAAAGTTTATTTTTTTTAACACGAGGCCAAAAGTCAAGCCAGGAAGCGAGATAATTGTACCCAAAAAACCCGAAACGCCACCGATACCGCCAACAGAAATAATAGGGATCACTTCAGGCCTGGCATCGATTGCAGCAGTTATATTTGCCATCATCAGCCTGCATAAATAATGTTTGATTTAAACCCCGACAGTGTTTATGGAGCCAATCACACAGCGTAACAACCCCAACAGCCCGGCCGAATTTTCGGTCAGGGACCTGGCGAAAAACATCTCCCTGCTGTCGAGGTTTTTGATGCGCAAATGGAAAGTAATATTAATTTGCGCCATTGCCGGCGCCCTGCTGGGTTGGTGTTATGCCACTTTTAGAAAAACCGTATACACCGCCGCAGTTAGTTTCACTGTTGAAGGGGATGAAGATTCGCCGCAGGGAATTTCGGGCTTGGCTGAGCAATTCGGTGTCAACCTGGGTGATAAAAAAAGCAGCCTCTTCAATGGGGATAACCTGATCGTTTTTTTTAAATCAAGGTCGATGGTGCAAAAAGCGCTGTTGAGCGAAGCTACATTCGGTAACCGAACGGAAGTATTGGTCAATCGTTATATCGAATTCAATCATCTCCGCAGCAAGTGGGCTCAAAGCGCCACCTTGCGGAACCTAACATTCACGCCAAACGAACAAGGACTTACCCGGTTGCAGGATAGCATTTTGGGCGCATTCTATAAAAAAATTACGAAGGAAAGCTTAGACGTTGACAAGAACGATAAGAGATTGAGCATTATCAACCTCGAATTCAAATCAAAAGACGAGCTTTTTGCCAAAGCCTTCGCCGAAACAGAAACGGCAAATGTGGTTGATTTCTACATAAAATCTCAAACATATAAATCGCAGCACAATGTCGATATTTTGCAATACCAAACCGATTCGGTGAGGCGGGTATTAAACAGCTCGCTTTCAGGTATGGCCGAATCAACTGACGACGCCCCAAACGCTAATCCATTAAAACAGGTGCTGTTGATTCCGCAGCAAAAAAAGCAGGTGGATGTGGAAGCCAGCAAAGAAGTTTTGGCGGAATTGATTAAAAATCTTGAACTGGCGAAGTACACTTTAAGGAAGGAAACTCCGTTAATCCAATTCATCGACCAGCCGATATTGCCGCTTGATAACGACCTCGTGACCTGGTCAAAAGGCATAACGATAGGGGCTATTTTAGGTATTGTTTTGTCTATCTTTATATTGTCAGCAATAAAAATATTAAAAAGTATGATGGCCTGAACCCCGTTAGGGCATTAATGGCTATTTAATAAACTCGCCTTGCCGTCTATAAAAAAAAACATATTCTACAGCATCCTTTTAACAGCCAGCCAGGTTATGTTTTCGTTGGTGATATTGCCATACATAACCAGGGTGCTTGGCCCTAAGGGTGTTGGCCGGGTATCATTTGCCGATAGTACTACACAGTATTTTATAATTTTTGCTTCGCTCGGCATACCTGTGTACGGGGTAAGGGAGGTTGCGAGGCATAAAGGCGATAAAAAGATCCTCTCAAGACTTTTTTCCGAATTGCTGGTCGTATTGCTGCTGGCAACCGTGGTTTTATCGGTCATCTATTTAATTCTCATCTACCTGGTTGGCGACTTTCGGAGCGACAAGGATCTTTTCTACCTGGGCGTAGTCCAGCTGATCTTTAGTTCGTTCATCTTTGATTGGTTTTACCAGGGGCTCGAAAATTTTAAATATATAGCGCTCCGGACGTTCTTTATCAGGTTAGGCGCCACCATTGTAGTGATGGTGGTGGTAAAACAAAGCACCGACGTTTTTTTGTACTACGGCATGCTTACCATCACGGTAATCGGCAACTCGATTTTAAATATTTTCTTCATTTCAAAATTCGCTGATTTCAGTTTCAAAGACCTGCATATTGTCAGACATCTGAAACCCATCTTCACCTTTTTCAGTACCAGGTTTGTAACCAGCGTATATGTTATTTTGCTGACAGTGGTTTTAGGGTTTGTCGCCAGCAAGGAGTCGGTGGCTTACTTTTCATCGTCCTATAAGATATATATGGTGATCCTCGCCTTTGTGGTGGCTTTTAGCTCGGTCCTGATACCAAGGCTTTCCGAATACGTTTTTTTAAATAAACACCAGGAAGGCATAGCGCTTATCTCAAAGTCGCTCGCTATGATTTTTAGCTGCGGCATACCCATCGTGGTGGCCGTCTTTTTTTTCTCAAAGGGGATCGTGCTTCTGCTATTCGGTTCGAAGTTTTTACCGGCAAGGGCCGATTTGGAATTATTAAGTCCACTGATATTGGTTATCAGTGTCAGCAATGTTTTTGCCATGAATGTTTTAACGCCCAGGGGAAAAGAGGGGCAGTTTCTGAAAGCAACCATTGCGGGAATGATTTTAAGCATTGTACTGATGTTTCTCTTACTGCCGACCTTATCCGATAAGGGCGCCGCAATTACCCTGCTCGCAACCGAATGCGTTGTGTGCTTGTTTTTAGGGTATTACTCCTATGAGTATCTCACCGATCTTAAGATCAACGTAAAATTGATTTTCTTAAACCTGTTAAATGCCGTGGTGGTTTTTGGGTTGGCTAACAGGTTAATGCACTTGATAGACCTGCCTTTTATTTACCAGTTTTTGATTTCGGCCGCTTTGGCCCTAATTATTTACCTGGTATTGCAAATAGTTGTTGTTAACGATCCTTTCGCCGTCCGGCTATTTCAAAAGGCACGAAGCCTGGTGGTTAGGAAAAGTATTTAAACAAGATGCCCAGGATAAGTGTTGTTACGGTTTGCTACAATGCGGCTAACGCGATAGAAGAAACGATAAAGAGCGTATTGAGTTTCCGGGACAATGTCGACTACATTATAATTGATGGGAACTCAACTGACAGCACAGTCGATATCATCCGGAAATACGAAACACAGCTAAAGTTTTGGGTGAGCGAACCCGATAAGGGCATATACGATGCAATGAATAAGGGATGGGAGAAGGCGGATATAAACAGTTTTGTCCTCTTCATGGGAGCAGGGGATAAAATTATGAGTTTGCCGGCTGCTGCCGAACTCGATCTGGCAAATATTTATTATGGTGACGCGACGCCAGGTGACAACAAAATATTTGTAGCAAAGCAGGATGTGAGGTTGAAATTCGGTAATACCCTCCATCATCAATCCTTATTGATTCCGAAACGATTGAATGTAAGCCCGCCTTTTAACACAGCCTACAAAGTGTATGCGGATTTTGATTTTAATCAACGGCTGCTGAAAAAAAAAATCGGGTTCATAAAATTGAACGATTTGCGATCTTATTATTCGCCTGATGGGTTTAGCCAGCACCATAAAACGTTTGAGTGGTTTTATATCATCAAATCCAACTTTGGCTTGTTTTATGCCATGGTGGGATTTATCTATTTTTATTTTCAACAACTGAAATCCGTTATCAAGCGATGAGGAATTTTTTTCGGAAATACAGGAACCCTAAAAGGCTGACCGACTACGTTGCCATCAAGTTTCTTGGCAAAAAGATCGCCGGTTTTGATGAGCTTAAAAACTACTTTACCGGTAAAACCGGCCTTGAGATAGGCGGCCCGAGCCGGATTTTCCAGGATAATAACTACATACCAGTATATGCCCAGGCAAAAAGGGTTGATGGATGCAATTTTAGTAATCAAACAGTTTGGGAAAACACCATTCAGCAAGGCTTAACCTATAACTTTAATGGGGCTGAAATGGGCTATCAATACATAGCTGATGCAACCGATCTGAGTGAGATTCCGGATAACAGCTACGATTTTATTTTGTCCTCCCATAGCCTGGAACACATCGCAAATCCGTTTAAGGCTTTGAAAGAATGGTTAAGGGTGCTTAAAAAGGGCGGACTGATCTTAATCATTGTGCCCGACCGCAATTATACCTTTGATAATAAGCGACCGGTTACCGGGTTTGAGCATATGGTATGTGATTTTGATGACAACACCGGCGAAAACGATTTGACGCATTTGGAAGAAATCCTCTCCCTGCACGATTTGTCACTCGACCCCGGCGCAACCGACTTTGAGCATTTCCGCAAACGAAGCAATGATAATTTTAACAACAGGTGCCTGCATCATCATGTATTCGATATTGACCTGTTAAAGCAGCTATTAGAGCACCTGGCAGTGAAGCCGGTATTAACTGATGTGGCCCCGCCTTTTAATTTGATTATTGCCGGAATTAAGTAACATCTCAAATGCAGGACCCCGGTATATTGATTGTTATAGTGGTTTACAATACCAGTTTTGAATCTTCCAAAACTTTTTTATCGATGACTGAGTCAGTAAAAAAATTTGCACAGAAACTTGACCTGGTGGTGTATGATAACAACCCAGCCGGAAAAATGCCTGTAGCGGATGGTTATGGGTTTTGGAATATTACCTATATTCCAGATAGAAACAACAGCGGAGTGAGCAAAGCCTATAATGTTGCAGCCGGAATTGCCGCAGATCGCTCCAAAACGTGGCTCATGCTACTCGACGAGGATACCGACTTCCCGGTTGATACGATAAGGACTTATGTAACGGCTATCGGGGCTCATCCACACGAGGAATTATTTGCGCCGATTATGCTGACAAGCGACCGCAAAATCATTTCGCCGGGTTTTTTCCGGTTGATGCGCGGCTTTTACGCAAATCAAGCTGACCCTGGCCCAGGCAGTTTAAAAGGCAAATCGCTTATTAATTGCGGATTGTGCATTAAATTAGATACTTTTAAAAAGCTCGGCGGTTATAATGAACTTATTAAGCTCGATTTTAGCGATCATGAATTCATCAGGAGATTTAAAGAACAGGTAACAGACGGGTTTTTCCTGGTTAATCTCCAGGTGGTACACGGCTTGTCTACCAGCACGCGTAACAGTTACAATAGCGACATAAAAAGGTTTCAATACTATTTGGAAGGGGCGCGCTATTTTTCCCGTTCACTCGCTGAATCGCTGATGATTAATTTCCATGTTTTTTTAAGAGCTTTGAAATTAAGTGTTTTACATAAAAACAGAGCTTTCCTGGCGAAAGCTCTAAAATCAATTTTTAAATAGGACATGGCTGACGAAATAAAGCCGGCAATCGACTTTAATCCTTTTTTTGTGTATGTGGGGGCTTTTATCCTACCGATACTTTTATATCAGTTGGATTGGTCGTACTTGTACCCCACCCTGTCGTGGCAGTTGCTGATGTTTCTCCTGGCAACTTTTTTAATCAGTATTGCGATTGGCTTATATATCCATAAAAGACGTGTAATCGTTTATACTAAAAACATAAAGCTCCTTCATTTCCGATGGATCCTGGTGTTGATTACGATAGGCAATATCATGGATTTTGTGTACCAGCGACAAGTACCGTTGTTTTCAATACTGAACAAAATTACCTATGATAATTATGGTTTCTTTGGTATACCAACCTTCGGCGTGTTACTTTCCACATTCGGGGGCTTTATGTCGGTTTATTTGTTTAATTGTTTTTTGGTGACCAGGCGAAAAAAATACCTGTTTGGCTGCCTTTATCTTTTTATTTTCCCTTTGCTCATATTCAGCAGGGGAGCGATATTGCTCGCGCTCTCCAGCATGCTTTTTCTGTACCTGTTCTCCATCAGGAAAAATAAGCTAAAAGTATATTTCAGAATGCTGATCGTAATTTTGATTGCTTTGCTTGGTTTCGGCTATCTCGGTAACATCCGCTCGAGTAATCAGTACGATAAAGAAGGTAAAATAAATGATATCATCCTAACTTTGGGTCAGGCAAAACCGTCCTTTGTAAATTCTTCAGTCCCAACAGCATTCTTTTGGTCGTATATTTATATTTCATCGCCTTTGGCAAACCTGCAGTTTAACATTAATTCAGCCAAACCGGTTTACGATGAACATCATGCGTTGGGTTATTTAAACTACGAATTGATGTTCGATGCTGTTTCTAAACGTACCGGCGACTTATTTGATATCCCCCTTCCACAAAATTATCAGGTTGCCCCCTATTTAACCGTAAGTACGATTTACTCAAAATCGTACAGTCAATTAGGCTGGTTTGGTATGGGCTTTACGTTCGTTGCGCTAATGGCTTTGTGCCTGATTTACTTGTTGATCTTAAGGCCTGCCAATCCGTTTTTTGCGACAGGCATAGCAATATTAAACACGTTGGTACTTTTCTGTCTATTTGACAACATGATTTCATTTACCGGTTTAAGCTTTCAATTAGTTTATCCGCTACTGTTTTCAATAAAATGGAAAACATCCCGGCACCAGGCCCCCCTGTTGACGCAGGAGCTTACAAATTAGTAAACCCCGAAAAATACTTTAGGCTAATGCAAAAGAACAATTTTGATTTTCTCCGCTTTATTTTCGCTTTCGGGGTTATTCTTGCGCATGTTTATGAGCTGACAATAAATAACGAGGTTTTCCCGGCGGCTAAACATATCGACTCATTCATTGCGGTAAGCGGATTTTTTATCATAAGCGGCTTCTTAATTACCAACAGCTATAGTCGGTGTCGAAATTTTAAAGACTACCTGGTTAAACGAGCGCGGCGGATTTTGCCGGCCTATATATTTGTTATCATTATCTGCTCAATAGTACTTTGCTTAGTAAGTACACATGGTTTCGGGCAATATTTCTCCAACAACTCCTTATATCAATATTTAGCTGCCAACATCCTATTTTTAAATTTTCTTCATCCCTGCCTCCCCGGCGTTTTTGAACATAATTTCATGTGTGCGGTTGATGGCTCTCTGTGGACATTGAAAGTCGAAGTGTCGTTCTACCTGATCTTACCACTTATCTTTTATTTAATTATAAGGATCGGCAAAAAGGCCCTGGCGCTTTTCATGCTCTACAGCTTATGTCTCATTTACAATTTTTGCCTGTATAAATATTTTCAGTTGCATCAAAACTCTGGCCTGTATTTTACTTTAAGCCACCAGCTGCCGTCATTAATGCCGTATTTTATAGCCGGTATGGCCGTTTTCTTCTATTTTGATAAAATGCTGAAATACAAAACACTATTATTATTAATAGCCTTGCCCGTTTATTTAGCGGAGTACTATTGGGGCCTTGAATTGTTACGGCCGCTGGCTTTAACCATGATTATATTTTATGTGGCCTATAGTTTTAGCTTCCTCAATAACTTTGCAAAATATGGCGATTTCTCCTATGGCATTTATATATTCCATTTTCCGGTTATACAATTATTTATAGCCTGCGGTCTTTATCAAAAATACCCATCGTGGATTTCGGTTACTTTAACACTACTGATAAGTTTAATTTTGGGCGTGCTGTCGTGGAATTTTATCGAGAAGAAGTTTTTGACAAAAGCCAGGGTTAGTCACTATCCCAAAAGTGTAATTGGGTAGGAAAGTTTTAGCGTTTTAATAAATTTAAATTGGAAACAAAGTGCTCTGTTTGCCTCGCAGCATATAACGGCGAGAAATATATCCAACGCCAGGTGAAATCAATAATTGATCAGCTTGGCCCCGAGGATGAGCTGATCATAAGTGACGATAGCTCTACCGATGGCACCCTGGCTGTTATAAATGCTTTTGACGATAACCGGATAAAGGTTTTTCAAAATGAAAAGGAAAAGGGTCCAACAGGCAACTTCTCAACTGCGCTTGCGCATGCAAGTTCCGACTACATCTTTCTTGCCGACCAGGACGATCTTTGGCTGCCAGGAAGGGTTAAAAAACACCTGGAACTATTGCAAAACCATGAATTGGTCATTTCGGATGCTGTAGTGGTGAATGAGCACGGGCGCGTGTTGTTTGAATCGTTCTTTAAAGCGAGGAACTCCGGGAAAGGCTTTTTCAAAAATCTAAAAAGAAATTCCTATATCGGCTGCTGCATGTCGTTCAGGCGAAGCCTGCTCACCAGGGCATTTCCTTTTCCAAAGGGCTTGTACATGCACGACTGGTGGCTGGGCCTGGTGGCCGAACTGAAGGGCAACGTTTATTTTTGCAATGATATTTTTTTACAATACATACGCCATGCAGACAACGTCACACAAACGCTGGAGCAGTCCTTACCATTATCGCAAAAGATTTCAAACCGGTGGGGATTTATTAAAGCGCTTGTATCATTCAAAATGGGCGGCAAAATTTAGTTTAATTGAAACAAATATTATATCTGAAAGTAATCATCGCCCGTAAAATGTACCTTAGTAGCTGGTTGGTTGCTGACTTAATACAATTATCATAATCAAGGTCGCTACCCGGCGAACACCCGGTTAGTGACGAATTCATTTTCATGAATAAAAATATTCTTATCACCGGAGGAGCAGGTTTTATAGGGTCGAACCTTTCGGCAAGACTGTTAGAGAAAGGGTATGCCGTCACCGTATTAGACAACCTTTCGATGCAAATACACGGTGATGCCCCTGAATCTACTTCCCGTTTATACCGGTCAATAAAAGATAAGGTAGATTTTATAGAAGGCTCAGTAACCGAAAGGCATCTTCTGGCCAGGGCAATCGAAAATCAAGATATCATTGTGCATTTGGCCGCGGAAACCGGTACAGGCCAATCGATGTACAATATCCAGCATTATACCAATGTCAACATCGGCGGAACGGCCCTTTTGTTGGATTTGCTGGCAAATACAAAACACCATGTCGATAAATTTGTCGTAGCTTCTTCAAGGGCAATTTATGGCGAAGGTAAATATTTCTGTGACGAATTTGGCATTGTTTATCCCGGCCACCGGACAGATGCATTCATGAAAAAAGGTGATTTTGAAGTTAAGTATCCGGGTTGTAACGCGCCGTTAAGAGCCGTGCCTACCGACGAGGATTCGAAAATACATCCCTCCTCAGTATATGGCATCACCAAACAAAACCAGGAGCAAATGGTAATGACGGTTTGTCCGGCTATCGGCATTAGTCCCGTTGCTTTTCGTTATCAAAATGTATATGGGCCAGGACAATCGCTTTCAAATCCCTATACGGGAATCCTTTCGATATTTTCAACGCTTATCAAAAACGGCAAAGAAATAAATGTATTTGAGGACGGTAGGGAAACAAGGGATTTCGTTTTTATTGATGATGTCGTTGAAGCCACTATTCTCGGCATTGAAAAAGAAGAAGCCAATAATGGCATATTTAACGTTGGCAGTGGCATGCCTTACGAAGTAAATTCCATTGTGAAGGCGCTTTTGGATAACTTTAAAGTGGATGTACCGGTAAAAATATCGGGAAACTATCGTTTGGGAGACATCAGGCATAATTATGCTGATCTCTCGAAAATTTCGGGGACCCTGGGATTTGAACCCCAAACAAATTTCAAAGACGGAATTAAACAGTTTGTCGAGTGGGTAAACGATCAGGACCTGCCCCGGGATAATTATCAGCAATCGATTGAAGAAATGAAACAAAAAGGATTGTTTAAATAATGGACTCAGAAAAACAATTGGTTTTATTTATCAGCCCTGCGTTTTTTGGATATGAAATTTCCATTAAAGATGCCATTGAAGAAAATGGCTTCGAAGTTGATTATTTTGACGAGCGCACGTCGAACAAATCATTTTTAAAGGCAATGTTCCGGGCAAACAAAGCGCTATTGACAGGCCTGATCAACAAGTACTACAAGCAGATATTGCGAAAAATAAAAAATAAAAAGTACGATTTTTTTTTACTGATTAAAGGCGAGGTTGTTCCGGAATGGTTCGTCGTCAAATTCAAAATGCTAAACCCCGGAGCCAGGCTGGTTTATTACACATACGACTCAGTCAAAAATAATAATTCTAATTCAAGCGCAATCCTGAAGTACTTTAACCAGTGTTATAGCTTTGACTTTGACGATGTGAAAAAGAACAGTGCTTTAAAACTAAAGCATTTATTTTATACGAGGGAATTCATTCCCGATCTTGTACCTGATTCAAAAAGAGAATACTCAATCTCGTTTGTTGGTACCCTCCATTCAAACAGGTACATTACAATTAAAAGTTTATTTCAGAATTTTGAAAAAACGTTCACTTTTTACTTCATGCCAGCAAAATGGTGGTTCCTTTTACAAAAAATGTCAAAAAGAGCGCATATAAAAATTAAGCGGTCCGAGGTGAGTTTTGATAAATTATCCAGGCACCAGGTGGCTGATATATTTAAATCATCCAAAAGTGTGCTCGATATTCAGCGTTTCGGGCAAACGGGGCTAACCATGAGGACGTTTGAGGTTTTGGCGGCCGGGGCAATTTTAATTACAACAAATCCTTACATAAAATCCACCAATCTTTATGATGCTGATAAAATAATTGTTCTGGAAAACACGGATCTATCTTCAGGTATAGCCGAAATTAAATATAAAATTGATAAAGCGGACTTCGCGGCAAAGGCCCTTGACGAAAATTTCGGGCAATATTTTATTAACAATTGGGTTAAAGAATTTTTTGCATAGCTTTCTTTCTTAGCCCGAAAAAAAATCCCCCGGACTACATAGATCCTCACAACCCTCTACCTGTATTATCTACTGATCCCGGTAAATTCTGGCTGTATTCTCCTGGCTTATCAGCTAGCCAATGAAAGACCGCGGTGGGAAACCCAGTTTCTCAAAACAAAAACATCGTATTGGAAGTATTCATATGCATTGGAGATGGCGCGCTTATGCTTTTGGTATTGGTTGCCGTATTCGAAGTCATACATATTTTATATAAAAATGAAAGTTAATCCAAAATTGTTAAGCGTAAGCTTGTTGATACCTACCTTAAATGCGGGAAAAGAGTGGTTGAATATATTGAAACGGGTTGATCGGCAATCTATTCAATTTAAAAGCAAGATCATTATCGATTCCGGATCAGTCGATAGCACAGTTCGATTAGCGGAGACATTTGGTTTTGATGTGATAAGTATTGAAAAAAGCGAGTTCAATCATGGAAAAACCAGGCAGCAATTGGTGGATTCGGCCGGTGATGCGGATATCTGTGTTTTTTTGACCCAAGATGCCATGCTGGCATCTGATCACAGTGTGGAAAACCTGGTAAAGGCATTTGCTGATGAGCAGGTTGGCCTGGCCTATGGGCGCCAGCTACCATTTAAAAATGCCAAACCGCTGGAAACGCATGCACGGCTTTTTAATTATCCTGCCGAATCTCAACTGCGGAGTTTAGAAGACCGTGACAAATTTGGATTTAAAACCATCTTTTGCTCAAATTCTTTTGCCGCCTACCGCAAAAGTGTTTTTGAATCAGTCGGCGGCTTTCCTTTCGACTCTATAATGGGCGAAGATACCATCGTTGCTGCTAAAATGCTGTCGGCAGGGTACAAGATTGCCTATATGGCGGATGCAACCGTACACCATTCTCACACATACAGCATTAAGGAAGAATTTAAAAGATATTTTGATACCGGCGTTTTTCATGCTCAAAATAGATGGCTTTTTGTCGGTTTTGGAAAACCTCGCGGGGAGGGGCTGAAATTCGTCCGGTCCGAGTTGAACTACGCTGCAAAAAATGATTTTAAAAGTATTTTTAAATCAATAATATCTACTGGCGCAAAATGGCTGGGATACAAAAGCGGTAAAAACTACAGACGCTTGCCCCCCTCAATCGTTAAAAAAATATCAATGCACCGTTTTTACTGGAACCACCCGCAGCCGATTTAATTGTCGCATAAATGGTACACCAACTGTATATAAAAAAATAAAACGGATTTCCTTTTCGCTTCGGGAAATAATTTTGTCAGCAGATTAAAATTTTTTAATGTGTCCAATGTTACCGGACAAGAGGTTGACTTCCAAACCTCTAAATATTCACTCCGCCACAGTTCAGTGTCGGCATTACAAAATGCCCAACAAATAACCCTATGTCTTTCCGGCCTATGGCGTAAATATTGAACATAACAAACAATAATTAAATAATTTTCACTAAATATTTACGCTTCTGTATGCAATCTCTACACGCGGACACAGCCCCGGTCCTTGTTTTAATACCTAATAGTGATCAGCGGGAATTCGAGGATAGCAGGGTCATAAAATTAGTTCCTTCCCCTTCAATCAGCACAACAACCAGGCTTATAAAACGATGTTTCGACGTTATTTTTTCACTTTTGGTTATGACCGCCGGTCTGCCTTTTTTTTTACTATTATACCTCATTGCCAAGTTCAGCTCAAGAGGCCCTGCATTTTATACCCAGGAAAGATTGGGCCTGCATTCAAAGCCATTCACTATGTATAAATTCCGGAGCATGTATTTGAATGCCGAAAAGTTTGGGCCGCAGTTATCTTCCGAGAGAGATCCCCGCATTACACCATGGGGCAGGATCATCCGGCGCACCAGGCTCGACGAATTACCGCAGTTTTGGAATGTGTTTAAAGGCGATATGTCTATCGTAGGCCCAAGGCCTGAACGGCATCATTTTGCGCAAAAGATTATTGTGAGAAATCCAAATTATAAAAAATTGAGTCATATTAAACCCGGCATTACCTCGATTGGCCAGGTACATTATGGATATGCTGAAAATATCGACCAAATGTGCGAGCGGCTTAAATACGACTTGCTGTACCTTGACAAAATCAGCATTAACACCGATCTTGATATTATCTATAAAACGATACGCGTGGTTTTTCAGGGGAAGGGTCAATAAGTTGCCTGTTTTATCTCGCTCGGGAGATACGAACTTGTCGAGACAGTTCTGATAATACAGTTTGGCACAGGGGGTAAAAAGACATCAAAACACGTACGATGACAAATTTGTCAGTTTGGCAGGGATTCAATACCCCGGTTACCCAGTTATTTCCTCAATTTTTAGGCTGTTGTCAGGTGTGCTGACAAAATGACAAATTTTTATTTTTCGAGGGTTTTTCCGGGCAAAACTGATTTGAAATCGCATTTAGCCGGCCATTGCGATCATGCAGCGATTGTAAGCCGTTCAAGTTTATCACACGAAAACACTTGTTTCCGGATTTCGTTCATAAGCTGCTCATCTTACCCGATTGGCAGATTTTTATTGATTAAGTACCTGTTTTTTTCGGAAATTGTCAATTTATATAATCCGAATAGACCTTTTTTTGGCCATTTATCTAAAAAATTGGAATAATTATCGTTAACCATCGGATTTTTGATGCGATTTTTTTATTTGCCTGATTTTTGATTTTCCATTTTTCCGGGCTTTTTTTCAGACTTACGGAATGGCATATTTTTAGCGGCATGGTGTGCGGAAAGGGTGGAGGTGTGTGAATTGTCAGTACCGGTAAGCGGTCGTCAGCCAGGCATATCCATCCAAATGTTAATAGTTCAATTGTTTAAAAATTTAAATCTTTAGTCATGTTAATCGTATTGGAAGTTGCTGCATTACTTGCAATTATTGTATTGCCTTTATTTGCTCCTCAGAGAAAAGGCGCTAAATAATTTCTCAATAATTTTAATCAAGAATTTTTGGGTTGGCGATTTCGTCAGCCCATTTTTTTTTGTGCTATCTATGGACGGGTCCAAGTCACAAAGGCGTTACGTTTTAACAATTTTTAACATTTAAGTGCTAAAACGCTATCGCAAAAAAAATCATATCTGCGTAAGTTTGCCCTTCGAAATAAAAATAATTTCATGGAAGAACTAAAAGCAAATACTGACTTAACACCATCGGGCGCCATTGCCGGCGCCTCATCGTACACCACGGATATCAGGGCGATAAATGAGATGATCCAGCAGGAGAGCGCCTTTGTCGATTTATTGAAATTGGAAATGGACAAAGTGATCATTGGCCAGAAATATATGGTTGAGCGCCTGTTGATCGGACTATTGGCCGATGGACACATCCTTTTGGAAGGGGTGCCGGGTTTGGCAAAAACCTTGGCCATTAATACCTTATCAAAAGCTATCCGGGCTGATTTCAGCCGTATCCAGTTTACCCCCGATCTGCTGCCCGCCGATTTGGTGGGTACCATGATCTATAACCAGAAGAAGGAAGAATTTATCGTACGCAAAGGGCCAATCTTTTCAAATTTTATATTGGCAGACGAGATAAACCGCGCCCCTGCAAAAGTGCAGAGCGCACTGTTGGAGGCGATGCAGGAAAGACAGGTTACTATTGGCGACAATACTTTCAGCCTGCCCAATCCTTTTTTAGTATTGGCAACCCAAAACCCAATAGAGCAGGAGGGGACCTACCCGCTGCCCGAGGCGCAGGTAGACCGGTTTATGCTAAAGGTAGTGATAGGCTACCCCAACAAGGAAGAGGAAAAAAAGATCATCCGCGCCAATATGGCTCCCCAGGGTATGCTGAAGCCTAATCCTGTGGTTACGCCAGAAGATATCATCAGGGCCCGCAAGGTGGTGCGCGAGGTTTATATGGACGAGAAGATTGAGCAATACATCATCGACATTGTGTTCGCCACCCGCTACCCCGAAAAGTACAAGCTATCCAGCTATAAAAACCTGATCAGCTATGGCGCTTCGCCCCGGGCAAGCATCAACCTGGCCCTTGCCGCAAAAGCATATGCATTTATTAAACGCCGCGGGTATGTAATTCCAGAAGATGTGAGGGCGATATGTCATGACGTGCTTCGCCACCGTATCGGACTTACTTACGAAGCCGAAGCTGAAAACATGACTACCGAAAACATTGTCACCGGCATACTGAACGCCGTTGAGGTTCCTTAAAAAAGAAGTTTGAATCCGTTTCATCGGATCGGGTTCAGGAGAGACGAAAAATGGCAAGGGACACCAAAGAACTGTTAAAAAAGGTACGAAAGATCGAGATAAAAACCCGGGGACTCAGCAACCACCTGTTCTCCGGCGAATATCATTCGGCTTTCAAGGGCAGGGGTATGGCCTTCAGCGAAGTGCGCGAGTACCAGGTAGGCGACGAGATCCGGACCATCGACTGGAACGTTACGGCCCGCTTTAACCATCCTTATGTAAAGGTTTTTGACGAGGAACGCGAATTGACCGTAATGCTGCTGATGGACGTAAGCGCATCGGAAAATTTCGGCACCATTACGCAACAGAAGCAAGACCTGGCAACTGAAATATGCGCCGTACTGGCTTTTTCGGCTATACAAAACAACGATAAAGTAGGGGTGATATTTTTCACCGATAAGATAGAAAAATTCATTCCGCCCAAAAAGGGCCGCAGCCACATCCTGATGATCATCAGGGAACTGATCGATTTTAAACCCGAAAACAACGGTACCGATATAGCCGGGGCATTGAAGTATTTTACAAGCGCCATCAAAAAGAAATGCACGGCGTTTATTATCTCTGATTTTATGAGCCCGGTGTTTGAGGCGGAGCTGAAAATCGCCAACAAGAAACACGACATCATTGCCTTGCGGCTTTTTGATAAACATGAAGAAGAATTTCCTGACCTTGGACTGATACCGGTAAAAGACGAAGAAACCGGCGAAGTTACCTGGGTAAATACGGGTGACCGGCGGGTAAGGGAAGCTTTTAAAATCAGCGCCCGGCGGAGAAAGGCCAATTTAAAAGATGTATTCAGTAAATCGGGTGTTGACGCGGCCGATATAGGTACCCACGAATCTTATGTTAAACCATTAATGACACTATTTAAAAAACGGGAAAGAAGAAGGTGATAAAATGAAGAACCAGTTTTTTAGTTACATGCTGGCTTCGGTAGTTTTAACCTGTTTCTGCTGTAAAACCGAAGCTCAAAACATCCAGGCTGAAGCAAAGCTGCAGCAATACACCATCCGGATAGGCGACCAGACCAAATTGTTTCTGAGCGTACACCAGCCGGCAAAGGTGCATGTTAATTTTCCGAAGCTTACTGATACTATTGCCTCCAAAATACAGGTAATCAGTACCAACAAGCCCGATACTACCTATAATCAGGGGGATCGCAGCAATTTTACTGTTATCCAAAGTTATTTGATTACCTGCTTTGAGCCGGGAACTTATACGATTCCGCCATTTTCTATAGGAACAGAAAAGGAAGTGGTAAAAACCAACGAGTTAACACTCCAGGTTCAAACCGTAAAGGTCGACACAACCAAGGGTATTTATGATATTAAGCAACCCCTGCAGGTAACTTACACTTTTTGGGACTGGCTGCATGATAACTGGTATTGGGTTGCAGGCCCGCTTGTGCTCATCGCGCTGGTTGTTGGACTGATATGGTATTTAAAAACCAGGCCGAAAACGGAGCCGGTTGTAAAAGTCGCCGCGCCTGTAATACCACCGCATATTGTCGCGCTCGATCAATTAAAGGTGTTGCGTGATAAAAAGCTATGGCAAAACGGCCGGGTTAAAGAATATTATATCGAGTTGAGCGATATCTTGCGGGAATACCTGGAAAAAAGATATGTGGTAAAAACCCACGAAAAAACAACCGACGAGATTTTTGCAGGGTTGCGAAATGTTTTAATACCGGAAGAGAGCCGCAGCAAACTGAAACAGGTATTGATACTTGCCGACCTGGTTAAATTTGCCAAGGAACGGCCGCTGCCGCCCGAAAATGAGTTGAGTATTGATAATAGTTTGGATTTTGTGGTGAAGACACAGTTAACCGAGCCACGGGAAGGAGGCCATACCGATGTTTAATGGATTGGAATTTGCCCACCCCGGGTTTTTCTGGTTGTTGATCATCATACCAGCCATGGTGGCCTGGTACATTTGGCGTGCGCAGCTTTTACAAGGCAGCCTTAGCGTTTCGGCCGCTAAAGGGTTTGCGTTGCCTGTAAAAAACAATTTTACAGCTTTCCGCCATTTAAGTATCGTATTGCGGTCGTTGGCAATAATTGCGTTAATCTTTGCCCTTGCAAGGCCGCAATCATCGCTCAGCTGGCAAAATTCCACTACCGAGGGGATCGATATCATGATCGCATCGGACATTTCGGGCAGTATGCTCGCCGAGGACTTCCAGCCCAACCGCCTGGAAGCCGGCAAAAATATTGCTATCGACTTCATAGAAAACCGGCCCGACGACCGCATTGGCCTGGTCATCTTCAGCGGAGAAAGCTTTACCCAGTGCCCTTTAACCATCGACCATGATGTTTTGGTAAACCTTTATGAACAGATCCATTATGGGATGATAGACGATGGCACGGCCATTGGCATGGGGCTGGCTACAGCGGTAAACCGGCTAAAGGATAGTCCCACGAAAAGCAAGGTGATCATATTGCTGACTGACGGCTCAAACAATATGGGCTCAATCGCCCCGCTTACAGCTGCCCAAATTGCAAAAACATTTGATATAAGGGTTTATACCGTCGGTATCGGAACCCACGGATTTGCGCCTTATCCCGTAAAAACACCCGATGGCATTCAATACCAGCGCATACCTGTGGATGTGGACGAAGTAACGCTCGGCAAAATTGCCGATATTACCGGTGGAGAATATTTCAGGGCGACCGACAACCAAACGCTTAAAAATATTTATCAGCAAATTGACAAGCTGGAAAAAGCAAAGATCGATGTTAGGCAATACCACAAAAAAACGGAGCTTTTCTGGCCTTTTGCCCTGGCCGCATTATTGTTGTTGTCGTTGGAGTTTATTTTGAAAAATACATGGCTTAGGGGGGCTTTAACATAATGCTGAGATTTGCAAACCCGGAATATTTATGGGGGCTTTTAATTATCCCGCTCTTTGTGCTGCTGTTTTTGGCCGTTTCGCGATGGAAAAAACGGGTGTTAGCCCGTTTGGGTGATAAGAAGGTGGTTAATTTAATGATGCCGGTGGTGTCATTCTCAAGGCCCTGGTTGAAGTTTATTTTGTTTGTCGTGGGTTGTTTGTTCCTGGTGATTGGCCTTGCGGATCCCCAGATTGGCTCAAAAACAGAGGAAGAGAAGAAAACGGGCGCCGATCTGATGATCTTGCTTGACGTATCCAACAGTATGCTCTCCCAGGATATGGTGCCCAATCGACTAGAAAACGCCAAACAGGCACTGGCGCAGCTCATTGATAACCTGCATTCGGACCGTATCGGTATTATAGTATTCGCGGGCGAACCTTATGTGCAATTGCCAATGACAACGGATTATTCCGCGGCTAAACTATTTCTAAACACCATTAACACCAACATGGTGCCGACACAGGGAACCGCAATCGGCGCGGCAATCGATATGGGTATGGATAATTTCGATTTCAAAGATGGCACGGGCAAGGCCATAATCATCATCACGGATGGCGAAAACCACGAGGACGACGCTGTCGTTGCTGCCAGGCACGCTGCCGATAAGGATGTAATGGTGAATGTTATTGGCATGGGCTCTGAAAATGGCTCACCGATACCGATCTTCCAGGATGGAAAGCAGGTTGGTTTTCACACCGACAGCGCCGGCCACACAGTCATCAGCAAACTGAACGAAGATATGTGTCGCGAAATCACCGCCGCAGGCAATGGGGCGTACGTAAGGGCGACCAATGCCAACACAGGCTTGAACATCATTATGAACCAGATCAGCAAGGTGCAGCGGAAAACATACGACAACAAAACCTTCAAAGATTTTGAAGACCGATTCCAGTTTTTCCTGGGTTTTGCATTTTTATTGCTTACAGCAGAATTCTTCATCTCGAACCGCAAGAGTTTAAGATGGAGCAAGCTGAAACTTTTTGAAGTTAAAAAAACATGAAGCATTTAATCGCCCTCTTATTTTTACTATCACCAAGGTTACTTTTTGCGCAGGAAAAAAGTTATATCAAAAAAGGTAACGATCTGTACAACGACAAAAAGTATAAAGAAGCCGAGGCCGATTATCGTAAATCGGTTGACAAAAAAGCCCAGAACGTAGCCGGCAATTTTAACCTGGGCGATGCACTTTATAAGCAGAAAAAATTCGCCGATGCGGGGCAGCAGTTTAACAAATTGGCCGAGTCGCAAAACAATAAGCCCCTGGCGGCGGCGGCCTACCACAACATGGGAAATTCCCTGCTGGAAAATAATAAGCTCGAAGAAAGCATCGATGCTTATAAAAAGGCGCTGCTGAATAATCCAAAAGACGATGAAACCCGTTATAACCTGGTCTATGCCGAAGAAAAGCTGAAAAAGCAGCAACAGCAAAACAAGCAAAATCAGCAGAACAAGAATCAAAACAACAAGGACCAGAACAAGCAAAACCAGCAGAACAAGGACGATAAAAATAAAGATCAGCAGAACAAAGACCAGAACAAGCAAAACCAGGATAAGGATAAGCAAAACCAGCAAAACGGCCAGCAACCGAACCAGATATCGAAAGAAGATGCGCAACGTATGCTGGATGCTTTGAACAACGACGAAAAACAAACCCAGGATAAACTAAAGAACAAAAAGTTTAAAGCGGGAAAAACGAATATTACGAAAGATTGGTAAATCCCAATGACGCGCCGGCATTACATATCGCTGATTTTGATTTTCCTGGCCAATCTAGTATTTGGCCAGGTGAAATTCTCAGCCTCGGTTAGCAGTAC
>JABDGE010000042.1 GCA_013286235.1 Bacteroidota bacterium | reverse complement strand
TTTATTGCTTTGAAAAAAATTCTGTTAACAAATAATCCAACTGGTAAACCTTGTCGGTTACTTCCGCATCTTCCACTGAAACCTTCTTCTCGGATTTTAACGAGGATGTCGCATAATGCAACACGCACATCGAAAGTAAATCCTGCTTATCCCGTACCGCGTAATTCTCCTGGTATTCCTTTATCCGGTCGTTAATCAGTTTGGCTGCCCTACGTATAATTTCTTCTTCTTCCATGTTTACCTTTAAGGGGTAAACTCTGTCAGCAATATTTATTTTAATGGAGATCTCTCCCATTTGAGCTTTTCACTTTTGTACTATTTTTTCAATAATACAATACACTTATCAATTTCCTGCACAAATTCGTTAATTTTTTGCTTTATGTCAAGACTTTTTTCATTTGTTTCAGAAAATGACCTCGCCATTTTCAATGCACGAAGCTTTTCCTCCAATTCTTTCGTCTTATTTTTGCTCGTATCCAGGGCTACGGTAAGCGCTTCGCTCTCCAGTTTCAATAGGTCATTTTCTTCCTGCAAAGCGGCGCACAGCTGTATTAAGCGTTCGGTTCTGTCAACAATCCGGTTTAGTTGCTCTGCGACGGACATTTCTTTTTTCGATGGTTATTAATGATATTTTGTTCTAACTAACAATTGTTAATTCAGGTGGAAATATATCAAATAAAAATCGAAAGTCTGTCAACACCTCATTTAATCCAGCCAAATCTACCGCCGTATTTCGGCGCCAGCCTGCGATTGAAGGTTATAGATCAATTTTTGCATGAGTGCATCGATCGATTTATCGGTAAGCGTCTTTTCGTCGTCTTGCAAAACAAAGCTCAACGCATAGGATTTTTTACCGGTGGGTAATTTATCGCCCTGGTAAACGTCAAAAACGCTCACCTGCTGCAACACCTTCCGTTCTGTTTTTTGGGCGATCTGTTTAAGCTGTTCAAACGTTACGGCTTTATCCACCAGCATGGAAAGGTCGCGGCGTACTGTAGGGAATTTGGACAACTCTTTGTAAACGATCTGGTTTTTCCTGGCGGCTTTTAATACCATGTCGAAATTAAAGTCGGCATAAAAAACCTCCTGGCCCACGTCAATTTTTCGCAGAGCGTCCCTGCTCACCGCACCCAATGTTACGAATAACTTATTATTGAGTTTGTATTGCAAGCCGAAAGCCAACTCACCGGGAGCGGAGTCTTCAACTGACACATCAGTTATATTGAGTTTACCCAGCAAACCGTCCACAACAGCTTTTAAATTGTAAAAGGAAACCGGGCCGGCTTTGCGGTTCCAAACTTCGGCGCCGTTATCTCCAGAAACAAATATGGCAAAGCGCTGCGTTTCGATGTATTTTTCATCCTCCAGGGAATAGACCTTACCGAATTCGTACAGCTTCAGATCGGGGTTTTTACGATTTTGGTTGTATGCTATTGCCTCCAACCCGGAGTACATCATGGTTTGGCGCATCACGTCAAGATCATTGCTAAGTGGGTTCAGTATTTTTACAGCTTTATCCAGATCAGCGGAATAGGCTGATTTGGTTAATGAGTTCGACATGATCTCATTGAAACCATTGGCCGTGAGCAGGTCCGACAAAAGCGCCTGGACGGAATCCTTTTCGGGCCTTATGGAATTGTTGAGCGATGCCCTTACCTGGGTGGGTATTTCGATGTTATTATAGCCGTAAATGCGCAGGATCTCTTCTACCACATCTACATCGCGCGTAATGTCGACCCGGTAGGGCGGCACTCTTAGTGAAAGGCCTTCGCCGGTTTCGCCAACAATGTTTATTTCCAGCGCGGTGAGAATATCCTTTATTTCGCCATGCGGAATAGCCTTGCCGATAAGCCGGTCGATATGGTCATAGGCGACATCAATGGCAAAGGGAGCCACAGGATCCGGATAGTTATCTGAAATTTCCGACGAGATCTTCCCTCCCGCTACCTGTTGGATCAGCAGTGCAGCACGTTTCAGGGCGAAAACGGTCATATCCGGGTCTGTGCCGCGTTCAAACCTGAATGAGGCATCAGTTTTTAGCCCGTGACGTTTGGATGTTTTGCGAATGGAAACCGCATTAAACCAGGCACTTTCAAGGAATATATTTTTTGTGCCGGATTTTATACCCGAGCCGATGCCGCCAAATACCCCTGCTATACACATCGGTTTGCCGTCGCCGTCGCAGATCATCAGGTCGTCGGCAGACAATTTGCGTTCCACTTCATCCAGCGTTTTGAACAGAGTCCCTTCGGGACAATTTTTTACGAGAACCGTATTGCCGGTAATAGCATCGGTATCGAAGGCATGCAGGGGCTGGCCCAGGTCATGCAGCACATAATTGGTGGCGTCCACAATATTATTGATCGGTCGGACGCCGATCACCGCCAGGCGTTCCTTCAGCCATTCCGGGGAATCTTTCACTTCAACACCCGATATAGTTACGCCCGAGTACCGCGGCGCAGCCTGCTCATTTTCGACAATAACCTTTATAGTGCGACTTGTGTCCTCAACCTTAAACGCCGACACATCCGGTCTTTTAACAGGAATTTTAAGAAACGCAGAAATATCGCGGGCGGTCCCAAGGTGCGAAGCGGCATCTGCACGATTGGGCGTTAAGCCGATCTCGTACAGGTAATCGTCGCTGATGTTGAAATGATCTTTAGCAAGCGCTCCGATTTCGGCATCTTCATCCAGCACCATGATCCCGTCGTGATCGGTGCCCAGCCCTATCTCGTCGGAAGCACAGATCATCCCTTCGGAAACCTCGCCGCGTATTTTCGATTTGTTGATCTTAAAAGGTTCGCCTGCTGTAGGGTAAACAGTGGTACCTACAAGGGCCACCACAACCTTTTGGCCCGCAGCTACGTTGGGTGCGCCGCATACGATCTGCAAAACTTCGCCGGTCCCTGCATCCACTTTGGTAATGCGCAAACGATCGGCATTGGGATGCTGGCCGGACTCCCTTACGAATCCAATCACCAGCCCTTCCAGGCCACCGGCAATTGGTTGCACCTTTTCCATGCTTTCCACCTCGAGCCCGGTCCCCGTCAGTATCGTTGAAATTTCCCCGGGAGTTTTACCGGTCTCAATAAAGTCTTTCAGCCAATTATAGGATATCTTCATCTATTTGCGCAACAATTAGTCGGCAAAGATAGGGTTTGGGGAGGAAAGGTTAAAGGCGAAAGGTCAAAGGTAGATTTGAGATGTGAGATATGAGAAAGTCGAATCGGAAAAACGAAAAGCAAAAAGCTAAAAGTAGCTCCACCGGACTATAACCCGTTCAACGCGTACCGCCTGCTTCCGGCTATGCACCATGAGCTATGAACCAAAAACAGCTTTCAGCTTTGGTCTTTCAGCTTTTAGCTCTCTTCAAAGCCGTTCAGTCGTCATAATCATCCTCGTCCTCATCATCCAGGTTAAGGGTGTGAGCCGATTCCGCGGCATCATAAGCTTGTTTTATGTTGATGGAGTCATCATAATCATCTATAGAGCGTGGTTCATAGTCTTCGTCAAGTCCGTTTGAATGGATGTCGCGCTGGCTTTGCTGATCATCCATTTCGTCTTCATCCGAGTCATCGGGTGGCAATATATCATCGGGATTAATCATGGCTTCTTGTTTTTTTTACAACGCTAAAGTTAATGGGTTGTTTCGGAAAAAAGGTCATGCAGCTCACAGTTTTATTTTTATTATGCCGGAACATCATTCAAAATTAAATAACACCATCGTCGGCCATGCTGTAATAGCCCTGGTCGGAGATAATCAGGTGATCCATTATTTTTATTTCGAGCAATTTACCGCCGGCTACGAGGTTTTTGGTTAGAATGATATCGTCCTGGCTGGGCTTTAAGCTACCCGATGGATGATTATGGATCAACACGATGCTGGTGGCCCGATGCTGCAGCGCCAGGCCGAAAACCACCTTGGGATCAACCACCGTATGCGAAAATCCGCCTTTGCTAATGAGTTCCATTGCAATAACCCTTTGCGAACGGCCGTTAAGGATGATCCAGAATTCTTCATGTTCCAGGTCAACCAGTTTTCGGCGTACCAAGGCATAAGCGTCCTTGCTGCCTTTAACATATTCTATCGGCGCCGCTTCCACTTCTCCCCGCCGCCGGCCGATCTCCAGCGCCGCGATGATCGATATCGCCTTTGCTTCGCCAATACCCTTAAAATCGGAGAGCTCGGCAATGGAGGCTTTGCCCAATTTGTTAAGATCGTTATCATAATGGTGCAAAATACGCTTGCTCAATTCTACGGCCGTTTCGTTGCGGCTGCCCGATCCGATCAATATAGCGATCAGTTCAGCATCCGTTAACGCCCGGCGACCCTGGCCCGCCAACTTTTCGCGGGGCCTGTCTTCTTCGGCCCAGGATTTTATGCCGATCTTATTTTCGTAAGGTTTCACGGCATTAATGTAAGAATAATTGCCTGTTTTTAAAAAACCGTGAAATTGCAGACGCAAAGTAGAGACGCGAAGTAGAGACGCGAAGCATCGCGTCTCTACGATTGAACCCAAATTGTACTGGATTAATGAGAGAACTGTTGTAGAGACGCGATACTTCGCGTCTTTTACGGTGTTTTTACGGTGCAACCACCAAAGCCCTAAACGTTCCCGGAATCGCAGACGGCCGAAACGACTTTGGATCCTTCGGTTTAAAGTCAGCCGTTGGCAAGTATATTTTGTGGGTTATTTGATCAACCGCGTTTGTACGGGCGCCGCTTTGAGTTTTTAGTACCTGGGCAACGACAAATTTGTTTGGCGATTGTTCTTTGATGATGGTTAGCGTACCCTCGCCGTTGGAGGAGTAAACCGTTTTCAGCTTTACATCAAAACCAACGGCGTCGCACTCATCGTCAATTGGAACCGTTGTCACAATTTTTCCGTTGGTGGCATCCATCACCACCAACACCTTGTCGTCGCAACCGGAAAAAAGCCGCATGGTTCCCCGATCGATCGCCAGTCCTGACGGGCCTTTTCCTGGCGAAAGCGGCCAGGTAGTTAATATTTTAAAGGTAGTGGCGTCGATCACATCGATCTCGCTCTTTTCGGCATTGTTAACGTATATCTTCCCTTTGCCGTCGCTTATCGCTGCTTCCGGCCAGCCGGTTAGCTGAATGGTCGCAACTGCCTGGTCGGTGCTCGGATCGATCACTGTCATGTTCTTACCGCGACCGTTGCAGGTGATCACTTTTTTGGAATAAGTATCATAAAATATGCCGTCGGCAAACGGACCGGTCGGCACATGGCCAAGCACTTTATTGGTTTTCAGATCGAACACTACCACGCTGTTGGCGCCGCCGTTTGAGATATAACCTTTCCCCAGCTCGTGAACCAATGCGATACCATGCACATCCTTATCCGTCTTGATAACGCCTACCGAATCGCCGGTTGTTTTATTGACTACATTTACCTGTGTGCCGTGCGACAGGTACAAATTGTCCGATAAAGAATCAACTGTGGTATAATCATAGCCGCCCGCGCTTGTGATGTGGAATGTATTTACGATATGATAATTTTGCGCATAAGTTGTTGTGAATGCGGCAACTGTTAGCAGGGCGGTAATAAGGATGAGCTTTTTCATAGCAAATTTGTTTATTGATGATTTGGTTCATCAATATTATGAGCCAATTTTGTCGAAATTTTGAATAATGTGTTTTTCCTATTTTCCGTGAAAAGAAATCCGCTAATCACAAAAAACCAGCAATTACCCAAGCAAATTTTTCCAGCTGACCAGGTCGCCGATGATCTTTTGCAGGTCGGCGGCATTTACGCGTTCCTGCTGCATGGTATCGCGGTAACGGATGGTTACGGTATCATCTTCCAGCGTTTGATGGTCAACGGTGATGCAAAACGGTGTGCCAATGGCGTCCTGGCGGCGGTAGCGTTTACCGATGGTGTCCTTCTCTTCGCATTGCAGGTTGAAGTCGATCTTGAGCGAATCCATGATCTGCTGCGCTTTTTCGGGGAGGCCGTCCTTTTTGGTCAGCGGGAAAATGGCCGCTTTTACCGGGGCAAGGCATGGGTGCAGCCTTAAAACGGTACGGCTATCCTGCCTTTCTTCGGTGCTCAGGTCTTCTTCTTCGTACGCGTTGATCATGGTCAACAAAAACATGCGGTCTAAACCGATCGAAGTTTCTATCACGTAAGGGATATAATTACCATAAGGTTTACCGTCCGGTCCTAATTCGGGATCGAAATACTGCATCTTTTTGTTGCTGAATTTCTGGTGCTGGCTTAAGTCGAAATTGGTACGACTGTGTATCCCCTCCACTTCCTTAAACCCGAAGGGAAATTCAAATTCAATATCGAACGCGGCATCGGCGTAGTGCGCCAGTTTGGTATGTTCGTGAAACCGGTATTTCGCCGCTTCGGTGCCGAGGGCCAAATGCCATTTCAGGCGTGCTTCTTTCCATTTTTCAAACCAGTCCCTTTGCGTCCCGGGGCGAACGAAGTATTGCATCTCCATTTGCTCAAACTCCCTCATGCGGATGATAAACTGGCGGGCAATTACTTCATTGCGGAAAGCCTTGCCAATTTGGGCTATGCCGAAAGGGATTTTCATGCGGCCGGATTTCTGCACGTTGAGGTAGTTCACAAAAATACCCTGCGCGGTTTCCGGGCGCAGGTAAACTACATCGGCTTCGCCGGCGATTGCGCCCATCTGTGTACTGAACATCAGGTTGAACTGGCGCACCTCCGTCCAATCAGGTTCTTCTTTACTTAGAGGGTCTTTAATTTCATAGTCAATAATTAATTTTCTAAGGCCGATAAGATCATCATCTTTTATTGAATCTTCTACTTTCTGCATCAACTCACGCCCTTTTTTATAATCCTCATCCAGATTTAAAAAGTCTTGATAAGCTTGTTCCTTAGAAATACTTACAGGGCCACTCAAAAACCCGTCTTCGTAATTGGTAGCAATACCTTTAACTTTGGCTTCTTCAACAGCTTTTGACATTAGTTCGCTCACCTTATCTTCTAATAATTGATCGGCTCTATACCTTTTGTTTGTAACCTTGTTATCGATCATCGGGTCGCTAAAGCCGTCAACGTGGCCACTTGCTTTCCAGATAGTAGGATGCATAAATATGGCCGAATCAAGCCCGACGATGTTCTCGTTCATCTGCACCATCGCCTTCCACCAATAGGTTTTGATGTTGTTTTTTAGCTCGACCCCGTTTTGACCATAATCATAAACGGCGCTAAGGCCATCATAAATTTCGCTGGACGGGAAAACAAAGCCGTATTCTTTGGCGTGGGAAATAACGTTTTTAAAAAGATCTTCGGGTGCGTTGCTCATAATTCGGCAAAGATAGGTTTTGATTTCGGATGTCGGAATTTCGATTTCGGATTTTTGTTGGAAGGTTGCAATGTTGAAAGGTTGCAATGTTGGAAGGTTGGAACGTTGGAATGTTAGTTAAATAATGTTAATCCTTGCAGGTAAGGGCGCCAACTTTTTACATTTGCTTAAGGCGTAAGCAATTCATGAAATATTTCCTCGTCATCGTCTTTCTTGTGGTAAGCTTTGCTGCCGGCGCACAAAATGTGGTCGGGATAGTAACCGATAAAACCACTTCGCAGCCGGTTATTGGCGCAACGGTTGCTTACGGCAAATTACTTACTCAAACTAACCGGGGCGGGCTTTTTGAATTTGATGGGGTTAAGATGAACGACAGCCTGAAAGTGACCGCTGTTGGATATCTGCCTTACACCCTTTTGGTGACAGCTGCCAACGCCAGCCAGCATATTGAGCTTCTCCAAAAAGTAAGTGAGCTGAAGCAGGTAGACATTTTTGGCGACAGGAACTTTAAAAAAGACTCTCTGGCAAACAGGGCCGATTATGCCAAACAGTTTAATTATAAGCATCCCCGCGTGATGGATGCCTTCGGCAACGGGATGAATTTTTACCCGGGCGAATTTTTCTCGATTGACCTGCTGGCGTTAGCGCGAGCGCTCACCTATAAAAGCACAAATGCGTATAAGATTAACAAAATGCTCGTGCGCGATGAACATGACCAATTTGTGGGTGAGCATTTCAACCGCGGCATCGTTTCACACATCGTCAACTTACAGGGTGACACGCTTTCGGCATTCCTGGTGCAATACCGACCGACTTATGAATTTACGCTGAAAGCAACTGTATATGATATGGAGGTTTATATTAAGGATTGCTATAAGAAGTTTGGGGCAGCTGGGTTTAACGGATCGAATCCGTTTCGCAAGCCTTCAAGTGACTCGACGGAGGTGGTTAAACTGAATTGAATTGTGAGATCGGGATTTACAAGGTTATATATTTTCCGAATCAATAGCATTGAAGTCTGCATTTATCTCCCTCATATCGGCTAAAAATAATGGATCGGATGACGCCCGTTTCATTAAATCTATTTTCTCTTCTTTATCAGAGGTAGACTGACGTAGTAACCTTGCTTTTAGTTTGACATCTTCCCAGCTAATCCCTTTTACCTTTCCACTTTCATAATCACGCACCCTCCGGTCCAGTTCTGCTATAAAATCATCATCCTGCCACCAATTATATTTTTCGGCTAACTCATTTTCAATGAAAAGATACACTTTTTCGAGCTGACTATCATTAGCGGTATCGATAAAGGAATGTAGCTTTTCTTTTATTGTCGAAAGTGACATTGAATAATTATTTAGGCAAATTTAATGAATCCGTTGTAATAAAGGCAAGTCGCATCAAACAAGCAGGTTACCTTATTTGAAAATCGGTATTAAAAAACGTTAGTAATTAGTAGGGCATGATCGCGTTTTTCCTTTTGTTTATTGCTCCGATTTTCCAGATTGTATTTTCTATACTGAAGATCAATGGTCGAGTCCGGCTACCCTCTGGCGTCATCGCCCTCATTACTTTTTTTATCGGAATAGGGTTGTCAATAGCTTCAACGTTAGTTGTAGAGGCAAATATTCCTGTAAATCCATCCGGCATAACATGCGGAACCCTAGCTGCTGCATTTTTATTTGCCGGTTTCTTTATCACTGCAATTGCTACGCCTGTAATTGGATTGTTTTTCTTCCTGGTAGGGAGGTTATCCAATAGAAACAAGTCCCCAAATGTCTAACTGATTAAATTCGTCCAACTCAATTCAACACCGGCTGCACATTAGTTAAGGTGAAAATATCCGCCATCAAATCGTCACTGGGATTTACCTTGAAGTTTTTAGAGGGCAACTCCACCAGCATGTTTTCTTCCCGGTCCTTGATCATGAAGCGGAGGGTGCAGTTTTTTACCGGGTATTTTTGGTTGTTTACATTGATCAATGCCTGGATGTTATTGAGCAGGCTACTGCTAAGTGCATTCAGGTCGAGGCAAACGGTGAGGGATTTGGTGAGCTTGTCGCGCATTTCGGATAGCAGGCTCATGGTTAATATTTTCATATCCCAATTATCCTTCTGGCGGAATTTTTCCTCGATGATGCCTTTCAGGTGCAGGAAATAACCATCCACCATCAGATTGCGGAATTTGACGTAATCCTCGCCGAAGAGGGCAAATTCGTAGGATTCGTTATAGTCCTCCAAAACAAAGGTACCGAAGGGCTTGCCGGTTTTGGTCATCTTGTGCTGCACGTTTGATACCAGGCCGCCTATGCATATCTCTCCCCTTTTACGCAGCTGCGCAAATGCCGCCATGATCTCATCACCACCTTCGCCAGAACGGGCCTTTTGCATCATTTTGAGGTCGCTGATATTGGTATTGCAAAAGCGTTCCAGCTCCACCTTATAGTTATCCAGGGGATGCCCGGTGAGGTACATGCCGATGGCGTCCTTTTCGTATTTCAGCTTTTCGATCAAAGCCCATTCTTCCGCGTCGGGCATTGCCGGTTCCGGTATGTAGGAATTTATTGCGCCCCCGCCAAATAAGGAGGATTGGGAACTGTTTTGGTTATTCTGGTAATCGTTGGCGTATTTGGTAAGCCGTTCGATGCCGGTTAATACCCCGTTTTCTGTTTTGGCAAAAAACTGTGCGCGGTTAAGGCCGAACTCGTCAAAGGCCCCGCCGTAAACCAGGTTTTCGTACGATTTACGGTTGATGCTGCGGGTATTGGAACGCCGTGCAAAATCATAAACCGATGTGTACGGGCCGCGTTCTTTGCGTTCGTCGATAATGCTTTCCACAGCCTTCTCTCCTACTCCCTTTACACCAGCCAGGCCAAAGCGCACCTGGCCTCTGTTATTTACCGCAAAAGCCATGTCCGACTCATTGATATCCGGCCCCAACACCTGCACGCCCATGCGGCGGCATTCTTCCATAAAGAAGGTGATCTTGTCCATGCTGTTCTGATTGTTCAAAACCGCAGCCATGTATTCTGACGGGTAGTGCGCTTTTAAGTAGGCGGTTTGATAGGCCACGAACGCGTAGCAGGTGGAGTGCGATTTGTTGAAAGCATATTGCGCGAAGGCTTTCCAGTCGTTCCAAATCTTGGTAAGCTTATCTTTTGGGTGACCCTTCTCGGTAGCGCCGTTCATGAACTGGGCTTCCATTTTGTTGAGCACCTCAATTTGCTTTTTACCCATGGCCTTTCGCAAAACGTCGGCGTCGCCTTTGCTGAAACCGGCCAGTTTTTGCGAAAGGAGCATCACCTGTTCCTGGTACACGGTGATCCCGTAGGTTTCACCGAGATACTCCTCCATGTCGGGAAGGTCGAATGTGATCGGCTCGCGGCCATGCTTCCTGCTGATGAAATTGGGTATATACTCGATCGGCCCCGGACGGTAAAGCGCGTTCATGGCGATCAGGTCTTCAAACTTATCCGGCTTCAGGTCGCGGAGGTACATTTGCATACCGTCACTTTCAAACTGGAAGGTACCGTTGGTATCGCCTCGCTGGTAAAGCTCAAATGTTTTCGTATCGTCCAGCGGGATGTAATCAATATCGATGGTGACATCATGGTTCTGCTTGATCATTCGCAGGGCATCTTTTAAAATGGTAAGGGTTTTCAGGCCCAGGAAGTCCATCTTGATAACGCCGGCGTCTTCAATTACCCTGCCGTCGTACTGGGTCACCAACAGGTCGGAATCCTTCGCGGTTGCTACCGGGACAATATCCGTAAGGTCATAAGGCGCGATGATGATACCCGCTGCGTGTACGCCTGTATTGCGTACGGAACCTTCCAGCTTTTCGGCCTCACGCAGCACTTGGGCTTTCAGGTCGTTCCCTTTTAGTATCTCTTTTAATTCCGGAACCTGTTCAATGGCATCCTTAAGCGTAATGCCTAATGTATCGGGCACCAGCTTTTTGATGGCATTTACTTCGGAGAGCGGCATATCCAATACACGACCAACGTCCTGTATGCTGGTGCGCGCAGCCATGGAGCCATAGGTTATGATCTGTGCTACCTGGTTTTTGCCGTATTTTTCAACCACGTAATCGATCACCTTCTGGCGGCCGGCATCGTCAAAGTCCGTATCAATATCGGGCATCGACTTTCTGTCAGGGTTTAAAAACCGTTCGAACAGGAGGTTATATTTTAAAGGGTCGATATTGGTGATGCCGGTACAATAGGCAACAACCGATCCCGCTGCCGAACCACGTCCGGGCCCTATAAAAACGCCGATATTCCGGCCATGCTTAATAAAGTCGGCTACAATTAAAAAGTAACCGGCAAAGCCCATTGTCCTGATGGTAAACAGCTCGAAATTGATGCGTTCTTCAACCTCGGGCGTCAGATCAATATACCGTTCTTTGGCCCCTGTAAAGGTTAAATGTTTTAAATATTCCCATTGGTTAAGGGTATCCGCATCTGGCGTGTTGTGGATGTTGAATTCAGCCGGGATAACGAAGTTGGGGAGCAGAATATCACGCTTTAGCTTTAGTACTTCAACCTTATCAACTATTTCATTGGTGTTGTCTAATGATTCCGGGATATCGTCAAACAGCTTTCCCATCTCGGCCTGGGTTTTAAAATAAAACTGGTCGTTGGGGAAACCGAAGCGGTAACCCTTGCCGCCTTCCTCGTCGGTAGCAATAGGGGTGCTCTGCATATCGCCGGTGTTTACGCAAAGCAGGATATCGTGCGCATTAGAGTCTTGCTGATCCACATAGTGCGAATCGTTGGAGCAGATGATCTTTACATTGTATTTCTTCGCAAACTTAAGCAGCACAACGTTCACCGTGTCTTGTTCTGGTATATCATGGCGCTGCATCTCCACATAGTAGTCTTCTCCAAAAAGATCGAGCCACCACTTAAACTCTTTTTCGGCATCATCTTCCGTACCGCTCAATATCGCCTGCGGTACCGAAGCGCCCAGGCAGCAGGTGGTGGCGATAATGCCCTTGTGGTATTTTAAAATAAGTTCCTTATCGATTCGCGGCCATTTACTGTAAAGACCTTCCATGTAGCCCAGTGAGCAGAGCTTAACCAGGTTTTTATAGCCTTCGGGATTTTTGGCCAGCATCAGCTGGTGGTAGCGCTTGTCTTTTTTCTCCTTGGTGAATTGCTTTTTGTGCCGGTCGTCCACCACGTAAAATTCGCAGCCTACAATAGGTTTTATATTGTGCTTGCCGGCCTCGGCCACGAACTTGAATACGCCGAACATGTTGCCATGGTCGGTAATGGCGAGGGCCTTCATGCCATCGGCGGCGGCTTTTTTATAGAGCTTACCGATATCGGCAGCGCCGTCGAGCAATGAAAATTGGGTATGTACGTGTAGGTGTGAAAAATCTGGCATCGCTGATCTGCTCCTTCTGTGAATAACAAAGTTAATCTGAATTTCGGATTTTGGATTTCGGATTTCGGATTTGTGGAGAACTTGGGGTGTTGTTGAATTTCGGAAATCGGAATTTCGATTTCGGATTTGCGGAGAAAAAGACGCTTGGTTAATAATTTCGGATATTCGATTTCGGATTTTATTGTAGAAAGAAAAGCGAGGGGGCGATCAAGATTTTTATGGTTTGGAATAATAAGTAATATTATATTTGACAAGTATTAGCATGCTTTTTAAATGAATTTCGCGAACTAAACTTAGTACCCTATTACATCTTAAAATAACTTATATGAGTTTTTTGGAAAGACTATTCGGCAAAAAAACCCGGACAATAGTAGAGGTTGCTCAAACGTCTGCGAAAGATATACAAGGAAAAGAAGTTTTAGCAAAGACTGGCAACACCATTTTCCCTTCCATTGAGGACACGAAGGCCGCAATGGCACGACTTAGACCTAAACTCGTCGGCAATCAAATCGACCTTTGGAGTTTTACAAGTAGTGTAAAAAGCATAGCTAAGCAATTTTCTACTTCACGAAAATTGAGCTCGAAAGACGCATGGTTTGCCAGAGAAGCATATTGTCTGTTAGAATTTAGGGAATGGGTTTGCCTTCTTAGTAATTCGGACTCTAAAATTGAGCCAGATGAGGATCTTTATTATGGCGCGTTGCTTGCTGGCTTGACCGGTGAACTTCCAAAGGATATAATTATTCCTCTATATGTTCGTTTTTTTAAGGACCTTGCATACAAACCTGAAGAGGAAAAACGCGGACACCATACCCTTAACACACTTCAACTTATTTCAACAAGACTACCTGAAATAGAAGGGTTATCAATCGACTATTTTCGAATTAAAAATATAGTTTCAATATCGGCCTTTGCAAAATTAAAAGCTCTATCCATTGCGGGATGCATTGAAATAAATGACTTCACCCTGTTAGCTAACCTAAAACACCTTGAAGTACTCCGATTGGATAAAACAAATATATTCGACCTTTCATCCATTACAAACTTGCCTAAATTGCGAATCCTCTCGATGATTGGATGCTCTAAAATAACGGTGGAGTCAATCATTCAACTTGCGAAAGCGTATAAAAACGGTTCGCTTAGTAGCTTGAAAGAAGTCTATCTTTTCGATTCGGGTATAATTGGCGTAAATGAAGAATTACTAAAGAAAGGTAAGGCAACACATATTTTTAAAGCTATAGCATCTTCCGAACCATCACTTTCTGTCTCTGACTTTCTCCTGGAAACTGACGACATCGACACATTACTCGAGACTATTGAAAAAGGATTTACAGAAAAGGCGGCGACGTTAATCCAAGGCAACGCTAATATCGTTCAAAAAAAAAATAATCAAGGTTGTACAGCTTTGCACATAGCGGCAAAAAAAGGTTATGTGGATTTAGTGAAGTTAATATTATCAAACGGTGCAAATATAAATGCAAAGGATAGCGAAGGGTACACACCTTTATTATTAGCTGAAAATCATCTTGAAGTTGTTGAATTGTTGCTTGCCAATAATGCAGATATAAATGCAAGTCAGAACTGGGGTTGGACTATTTTGCTCTCCGCTGCAAAGTGGGATAACACGGAATTAGCAAGAATTGTTCTTGCCAATAAACCCGACTTAAATATTAGGAATAGCGATGGTAACACGCCGTTGCATTTAGCGTCCTTTGACGTAATGAAGCTGTTATTAGATGCGGGTGCAGAGATTAATTCCAAGAACAATGATGGGAGAACTCCTTTACACGAAGCAGTATCATCTTGGTCAAGCAAAACAGAAGAAGTGAAGTTACTTATTGCTCGCAATGCGGATATAAATGCAAAGGATAATAGCGGAGAAACTCCTTTAAGTAGTGCGATAGGAGCTGAAAATGACGAGATGGTGCAATTATTGCGTCAAAATGGCGGACGCGAATAAAATCACGCTGTCGTAAGATCCACCACCGCCCAACCAACCATTCTAGCGTAAATGATTTTGTTTTGAGCGTCCACGCGGCGAAGATTTTACGTGTTCAAGCATGGGCGCTTTAACAGGTGGTGACTAGATCCACTACACCGTTATTTTATCAAAATGACGAATGGCAGAACGGTTAACTTTTCTCTCGGCATGCCATAGTTCATAATTATTTTGGAGGTTAACCCAGAACTGTGCGGTATTGCCAAACGCTTCCGACAACTTAACAGCCAGTTCGGGGCTTATCCCTAAATGACCATTAATTATACCCGAGAGATTAGCACGGGCCATATTCAGGCCTTTTGCAACCTCTGTTACAGTTAAACCGCGCTCGCTGATGAACATCTCCTTCAATATCTCACCGGGGTGGCTTGGGGGCAATCCTCTCTTTAACATAATTTTGTTCTTAATGATAATCTATATAATCCACATCAAAAATGTCGCCCTCCTCAAACCTGAAAATTATTCGATAATTTGCACTTACTTTTATCGACCAAAAGCCGTCTAAATTCCCGGTTAATTTGTGGATACCGAAACCTAATGCCTTAATATCATCTTCAGACGAAACGGCGTCAAGCGCCGACAGCATACGCGCTATCTTTTTCAATTGTTCGTGAGGCAACCTCGCTCCATTTCCTTCTTCGTAATATAACCGAAGGTTTTTATGGCTTATCGTTGCAATCACATACAAATGTAACACGTATTAATACATGTTACAAACATTAGTTACTTTAAATAGCAAAAAAAATTAGTTTTTATTGCGGGGTTTATGTCGGGTTAATGCTGTGTTCTGCCAGTGTTTATTGTCGGTTTTTGCCGGCTAATGCGAGGTTAATGCTACTTTTTTTGCGGGGTTATTGCTGTATTTCCGTCTCCGAAAACCCTGCGTAAGTTGTTTTCCGCCGGCACTATTTTTTTTATAAAAAACTGATAATAAACTATTTAAGGAACAAATTTTTGCCGGACACCGCGCGGCAAGCGCCTTTCAAATTGCAATTTTACCTGAATTTTGAAAAAAATTGCGAAGAAGGGGGCGGTTTTAATTATTTTAACGACCAGGGCTATCAACCGGATTAAGTCGTTTGCGATCTGACGTTGACGATATCCGTATCCCTATCAAATATATTGTAGTTTAATCCAGCAAACAAAAGAAGTTTTCGTGAGCTTGCAGTAACTGTTACGACACGTAACACTACGAGTAAGCTCACGAAAATTGGATTGCGATAGAATTTCGGTGCTGGTGAACGCATGGGCGTAAATGCACTGGCGTAAATGCATGGCGTGAACGTCTGGTGGAGTGCCGATCCGCTAGTTAGCGGACGGCATGACTTCAGTGCTAAGAAAAACGTGTCGCCGATAACCGGCGACACGTTTTTCTTATTTATCTTCAGGAAAAGGCCTTATGGATAGTCGAATTGGTGTGTAGATTATTTCCCATTCAAATTCGGCAAATCATTATTTCCTTTTAAATATTGCTCCAAGTACTGAAAGCTCACCTCTGATTCCAGCAAATAACTTTGCCAGTTATAGGCCGCCCCATGCGCCCCCGGCGGATATATCCGCAGATCCACATCCTTTCCGGCATTAGTTAAGGCAGTGAGCAATTGCATGGTATTGGATGGATGCACGTTATCATCGCTCATGGAATGGATCAGCAGCAGGTGGTCCTTCAGGTTATTGGCATAGGTTATATCCGAGCTGGCTTTGTAGCCGCTCTCATTGTCCGGGAGTGTGCTCATGTAGCGCTCGGTATAAATGTCGTCATACAGGCGCCAGTCGGTAACGGGCGAATTGGCTATGCCTACTTTAAACACGCCCGGGTGGGTAAGCAAGGTATAGGTGGTGCTATAGCCACCGTAACTGGTGCCCATGATGGCCATTTTGGATGAATCCACAAAGGGCATCGTGGCCAGGTATTTGGCAGTCTCCACAAAGTCATTGCTTTCCCATTTGCCCAGTTGCTTGTAAACAACTTTCATAAAGGCGCTTCCGTAATTCGCTATGCCTCTATTATTAACGTTAGCCACAATATAGCCATTTTGCGCCAACCACTGCTGCCAGGCGTCGGCCGAAAAACTATTGAACACATCGTGCGACTCAGGGCCGCCATAAACCGTCATCACTACCGGGTATTTTTTAGCTGGGTCGAAATTGAATGGTTTAATGATGTATCCGTCCAGGCCAACGCCGTCGCTGGTTTTGAATTTGATGAACTCCGGCGCGGAATAGGCGTGATTTTTTGTGAAGTCGCTTACCGCATGGTTGTCTTCCAGCATTTGGAGCTGTTTGGCGGTGTTGTCGCATAGGGCCACATGCAGCGGTGTGGTTACGTTGCTGTATGAATCAAGGTAGTATTTGGTATTCGGCGACATGTTGATGTCGTGGTAGCCGGCAACGGCAGACATTTTGGTTTTGCCACTGCCGTCAAAGCCGATGGAATAAAATTGCTGCTCCAGGCCGCCGTCTTCGGCCGACAGGTAATAGATCTTTTTTGTCGCCGGGTCAATGCCGGTAACTTTTATCATATCCCAGTCGCCTTTGGTGACCTGGTTGATCAGTTTGCCATTATAGCTGTAACGGTAAATGTGATAATACCCTGAACGGTCCGACACCCAGAAAAATTCCTTTTGCTTTTCGGGGAAGTAAACCATGTCGTTCACATTGGTATAAAAGTTAAAAATGGCCACCCAGGTGGTATTTTTCTCTTCCAGAACTACGTGGTGCTCGCCGGTCTTTATATTGAAAAAGTAAAGCTTCATGTGGTTTTGCGCGCGGTTCAGCGTCATCAGCGCCAGCTCATCGGGGTTGCTGGTCCAGTAAATGCGGGGAATATAAAAGTCGCCGGTTTCGTCGGGCTTCAGCCATATCTTTTTGCCGGTGGCCACATCAACCACACCAATCTTTACCTCCGGGTTCGGATCGCCGACCTGCGGGATCGGGATATGAATGTAATCCGGGTGACCACCTTCAAAATTGGTCATCTGGAAATCGGGTACCGGCCGCTCGTTAAACTGCCAGAAGGCAATGTACCTGCTATCCGGCGACCAGTTCCATGCCTGTGCCTGGCCAAATTCTTCTTCGTACACCCAGTCGTAATGGCCGTTAAAGGTGCCAAGGTCGCTGGTTTTGTCGAGGGTGAGCTGTTTTTCCTTCGCGGCAGCAAAGTCGTACACAAACATATTTCCTTCGCGCTCAATACCGACTTTGGAACCATCGGGCGAAAGTTCCGCCGTGCGGGCGTCTTTTGCTGCCTGTTTTAGTTGCTTGCCGGCAACGTCGTAGATATAATAGTCGGATATGCCCGAACGCCGGTAGATAGGCCTGAAGTTGGCTTTAAAAACGAGGTGCTTCGAGTCGTGCGACCATTGGAAAGATTCGTAGGCAAACGGTTTGGTCGTACCGGGAAACATAAGGCCTTTATTCTGAAATATCAGCTCATCCTTTAAGGTCTGCGGATCCATTGAGTGGATCTCGTCGTTATTGGTGTAGGAATATTTGTTCCCGCTATTGGTCCAGTTAACGCTTTGCGGCCCCTGGTTGCCGAATAGGCTGAAGCCGGTGCGAAGGGCATCGCCGAGGTCGGTGTACTGGGGTTTGGTTTGGGCGTGGATTTCGGTGGATACGAGGGTAAGGCAAAGCAAGCTGATAAAGCAAGTGCGGAATATATTGTGCTTCATTTATTGGTTTTTTTGTGGGGCTAAAGCTAAGGGAAAAAAGTAAAAGGAGAAAGGAAAGGTGGAAGGGAGGGTTTCATTAGAAACTTCGCTTCGTTTCACCGGACGACCTACAGATGCCGCGGCGAATTGGCTCAATATATTCCAAATTGATCTTTATTTCTTTTTCCTGTTTGCCAGCATTGCAGGTACATTCACCGGCGCGCATTCAGCGACCAGGGCTGCCACTATTGCGACGGGCACGTGAGCGGCATCGGTAAAATTAATACAACCCTTTTGAAATTTGGCGGCAGGCAACATGGCGGCATATTTGGCATGCAGGTCCGCGTGCATATACATAGGCAGGCAATGAAGCGACAGGTGACTTTTTGCACTGGCCAGCGCGTATTTCATATAATTGCCTTCCTCATACATGATCATTTCTTTACCCATCATCGGCTTAATGGAGAAGGTGATATTCGGGTCATTAGCGATAATTGTTTCGTGCAGTGTATTCATCAATTCCTGCCTGTCGGCCGGCAAACCGGCTAAAAATTCGGGTGTGGTCATTTTATCCTATTGGCTGTTTAAAGTTACGTTTATTAAATTCATTTAGATAATTGGAGGTAATTAATTTGCAGCGCGGACCCCTACGCTGCAAAATACCCCAAAGAGACGCAGAGTCCACTAATGAGTTTAAGTTTACCAGCAAAAAATAGCTTGATCGATATAGTCTAAAACTGCACCAAACGTTCCTACAGAACGAATATCTGCTGATTGTTTTTCAATTGGTAAGCAATAAATTGAACGCTTTTCCCTGGTGCCTGGGCTTCCCCGCTGGACGCTGCGCTGCAAAATGCATTCCTCGCGCTCCTTTCATATGAGCGTTCGAAGCAAAGCCAAATTATGATTTGTCGATATTCTTAAGCCGGAAGCGGAGTCCTTTTCAAGATCGAAATTGCCTCGTCGGCAAGTTCGTCGGTCAACCCAACAGAGGGGCTGGTTAAAACGAGTTTATTTTTTATATCCGGCGGAAGCCCGTTGAGCATTTTGTCGTCATCAATAATTACAAAATCCTCTCCGGGTGTATGTTCTGTATTGTACCAAAACAATATTTCATCTTTACGGGTGGTGTGGAGGCTGTTACTCTTCAGGCTTTGTATCGTTATCGGTTTAATACCGCGTAAACTCAATAAATCACGCCACTGCGAAACATTGTATTTTGTTTTATGAGACGTTGTCAACAAAACAGAAGCATTGGTTTCCAATAGGATTTTCTGAAGAGCCTGCACTGATTTGAAATTAAACACGGAGAATCCATCTTCCATAAATTCCGGCTTTTTCCATGAATTTGCAGGCACTAATACCCCGTCTATGTCTAACAATATCAACATCATACAAATTTACAAAATTCTTAGCCCAATGCAATCTTGTTAACGAATTCTATCTCTAAATCATTATATGCTGCGTCCAACGTATTTAGATGAGCAATTTTTACAGGTGTGTCCCAATCTTCCTCATCAAATTCGACATTCACCCAATCAACCACTTTTGTTGCCGATGTTTTATGGGTTATGACTTTGCCTATGTCATACCCAGTTAAAAGAGCACTCAAATACCTATGATGTCCATCGATGATCAAATCGTCACAGACTTTAATCTCGTCAAATTTGATACCATGTGACATCTTTCGACATATCCTGACAATTATTGGAGTGCAAAGTTTGACCTGTGTGGCGGCGAAAGGAACTTTATTGGATGCGATAAATAATTGAATGCCGGCGGAAGTGATCTGGTTGGTCATAAGATAGTTTGATAATCGGGAAACGTAAGGCGCCTAATTTATAAATTATAAGTTCGTATAATTAAATTGAAGTTTCCAATGTTCATATAAGCAATTTTCCCTACCGTCCCGATTCGTCGGGACGGCCCGCTGAAATGTAGCTATTAAAAAAACCGCACAAAATATCCGGCAACTGATTGCCATAATGCCGAATCCGGCAGGAAATAAAAGCTGTAATGCGATACGGCCAAAATAATGAACGCGATGACATAGGCCCTGTAATTTTGACCTTGGATTTTATCATACACGATGAGCCCGACAAGCAACAGGTCGGGAACGAGGAAGCCATATAGCACGGCGGCATCCCCGCCCATGCCAAATGTATGTTCCAAAGCCCGCCGCAAGCCTGCCCCAACAATGGCCAGCGAAGTGGCGATCATATACCGCATATGGTAGGGGGTGCGGTGTTTGTTGAGGATGGCCAAAAGGTACAGCACGGCAAAATCAAATATCTGGTAAACCTGGAAATACGTATTAGCGAGAATTTCGTGCCTGGGCGCATGGGCGGCCACAGCGTTTAAATACGCCTCGCGGGCAATAAAATGAATGGAAATGATGATGCAGGGCACCAGCACGTAAGTACACCTGCCGATAATGCGGTGCGCCCTGTAATTGCCATAACGGATAAGCAGCGGCTGAACAAACAGCAGCACAAACCAGGTAATAAAGAGCAGCCCATGTACATGTTGGATAAGGGTTACGTTAGTGAACGAGGGGAACAGCCCGAAATAGGTTTTGAAAAACCCTAAAAAAACAATGCCGAAAATAACAACAAACAGCAGGCTGACATTTTTGTAACCGGTTTCCATGAAGCTATAATTGTGAGGGTTATTTGTTGCAAGATAGCGGTTATTTTATCATAAACAAGGCGCTCCCCTCCCCCTTGTGTGAATAGACTGCGAACAACACCGCAAGGTGACTTCCCACTGCGCCACTGCCTATCAAACAGAAACGTTGAACGCTATTCGCCCAATCCCTTCTGTATAACTAAAGTCTAAAAGTTTAACCACGGAACACGGAGGAGGCGCAGAGGCCACAGAGTCTTAATAGTTTGTCGATTTTGGCCGCTGTGCTCTCTGTGCATTCTTTGCGATCTCTGTGGTTAAAATGCACTTCTAAGAGTTATCCGCCAGCTGGCGGACATCGGGCCCTTATTTTAGACTTCTGTGTAGCTAAAGCTATTTTTGCCGAAGCGTCACCGGCGGTATCTTTCGATCACGATAGCTACCGGGATTCGGACTTTCGGACTTTCCAGACTTCCGGACTTTCCGACTAATCTCCAATCACTAATCAACTAACCTCTACCCCTACTGATACCCTCGTTTCAGCAAATACTTTGCACCGGCTTGGAAAGCATCCGGACCCGGCACAAAAAAGCCGAAGGCATCGGCCAGCCGATTGGTTGTGTTAAAGGCAAAAGAAACAGCAAGGGCATCTTCTATTTGTCTTGGGGACACGCCTGCAGCCATAACGGCGCGTATGTCGTCCGCGTTGATGGCATGTTCGCGGGTAAGTTTACCTAATAGGGTAAGCGTGGCGCGCAACGGCGGTTCGATCGGGGCTGTCTCCGGGTCGGCAAGCGCACCTTCTACTTTCGCACGGTCGCCGTAGGCGGCTGCCGAGGTTGCGGTGTGTGCATGTATGCAAAAAGAACATTGATTGAGGCTGGACACATAGGCCGCCATCAGTTCCCTGTCGCCCACCGACCAGAGCGAGGGGCCGCGCATGGCTTTTTGTGTAAACTTTTTTGCCGGCGATCCATAAAAATCAGGACGGTAAAATATCACCTTCGCGGCATCAGGCATGGGATGGCCCGAAAACATTTTTATCATCCAAAAAAGCATCTTGGCGCCGCGGTTGTACCCGCTGTTCAAAATTTCAAGACGCATATTCACCTCCCTCCTTTATTACCTCCGCAAGTGCTGCCAGGCCGCTTTCATATTGCCGCGATGCCTGGCCCACAGCCGCGCAAACGATCAGTTCAAACAGCGCATCTTCACTCACACCGGTTCGCTTTACAGCATCGATATCGCTCTCGGTCACTTTATAGGCATGATGGGCAATCTTATCAACCAGGTTATGCAGTGGCTGCGGTAGCCCGTTGTTGTCAAATGCGGCTTCCCGCTGTTGCTGCGGGCTGAAGCCTTTCCCTTTCAGGATACGGCTAAGCAGGTTGTGGTACAATTCGCTATAGCCACCGTCGGTTTCTTTTGGTTTCATCGGTTACTTTATTTTGCCACTGTTTTTTTGCTCCACAACGGCTTTTGTAAGCTAAGTTAGAACTACTTCGCAAATAAACGAAACTTGTCAAAGGGAATTCCTGTAAGAACAAAGCACGCTAAGCTCAGCCTTTTCGCGCAAAATAATCACCACGTACCTGGTTACTTTCAGAACCGGGCGCTAAATCAAACGCGGCGTCTCACGAGAATCCTTCGTCCTGCAAAGTTTAATCAGCGTCGGGGTTTCTTAAACCATTATTTAACATTTTTCATTCAATGTCCGATATTTACCACCCATGAAACACCCTCCTCCAGCAAACACCCCAAAAAAAGGCAGCGCCAGCGACCACCTGGCAAATGAGCGTACGCTATTGGCCTGGGTGCGTACAGGCGTTGGCATAATGGCCTTCGGTTTTGTGGTAGTTAAGTTTTCGCTTTTTGTAAGGGAACTTAGCCTCGCGCTGGGTACTAAAACGCCGTTGCCGCAATTTGGGTATTCTGGCCCTACGGGTATTGTGCTGGTTGCGGCCGGCGCGATAAGCCTAATATTGGCGCTGGCCAGGTATCGTCAAACGGCCCGGCAACTGGATGAGGGAAGTTTTCGCAACTCCCCGCTCCTGCTCTATTTTACTGTCGGCTTCGTAGTGGCGGCAGGTGGATTACTGATCCTGTATTTGCTTAAGACGACTTAGATTGGGAAGTTTTACCCCCGCCGGTTCAAGAGTCCTTCTTGAATCCAAGCCTTTGTCAGCGTCCCGCTGATGTCCATATGCCGGCTATTTTCCGTATCTTTTCAGTCATGGACTTTAACCAAATCCCCTCGTCTTTAGCGGTGCTCGATCTAATTGGACGAATCAAAACAACCCGGGAATAATTACAAAAACAAGCGGAAATATATAACAATAGCATATGAAGTTAACAGTATTATCGACCTTACTTTTTGGACTCCTTCTTTTCGGATGCAATCATGCAGGGAAAGCCGACCCATCGAAAAAAAACGTTTCAACCATTGCGAATATGCCCAATCCGGATAAAGATCTGACCGAAATTCGAAATTTAGTCAGGCAGGCGCTTAAATGGGCTGATTCTAAAAATGTGATCCAATTACTTCCGGCTTTAAGTAAAGATAGTCTCTGTACCGGATTTGATTTTGACACGGTGAATCAAAATCTTGAAAAACTGCGGCAGACCGGATTTTTCGCTGATGAGTTCATTGATAACTATGACAGGATCATGCACACGCTGGACAAAAAAATAAAAAACAAAGAATTCGACGCATGGAATGTTTATGAACTGCCGACATTTAATTTTGCCAATGATGTGGACCCCTGGTGTTCATGCCAGGATAACATGTCATGGGGCAACGTGGAAGTAGAACCGATTAAGCTTAGCAATAACAAGGGAGAATTAACCTGGAACTGGGGAAAACTGGACGCAACTGTCGATAAGAGTTGGAAGAGTTTCTCCTATAATTTCAGGGTTGTGAAGGTGCATAACAAATGGAAAATTTCGTACATGGAAGGATTTGATTATAACGAAAGTATAAAATAATCGTGCGGGCACCTTAGTTAACACTGCTCTTTACCATCGTAAGTAAAAACGGCTTTAGCCCTCATGAGAAGCCTTTGAAAAACAAATAATAAGCCAAATAAATTGGCCATCAAAAGAGAAAGATCACATTTTTACACCCATTATTTATTTGAGTATCAATACCGGTTGATTTGCGTTTAATTCAATGGCGTTTGTAATGCTATGATGTGTTAAATTGTAAAAGAAACTATAATTACCAGGAAGGGCAATGATGAGTTGAGCGTGATGTTTGCTTGCAAAGTCGAGTATCCCATGAACAATATCCCGGTCTTCGGAATAGTAAACCTGGTATTGGTAGCTTTCCAGCATTTCTTTAAGTGCATGGAAATTTTCTTCCGTATGCGCCAGGTACGTCTGCTTTGGATCTACATTTAAAACAAGTAGTTCGGGGGGACATAGCCATTTGTTCGAGCTTCGTATTTCTTTTAACAAACCCAAACGCGATACAGCATTGAAATCGCAGGGCACCAATGCTGACTTTATCTTTTTATATTTCGCACAGGCGGGTACTATCAACACAGGAACGTTGCTTGTTTTAGCAATGGGGATAACCTGTTCGCCAATATAACTTTCATCCATATTATTATCACTGCCAATCACCAGCATATGGGGCTTCTCCCGGGTTATCATTTGATGGATGGCCCGAATCAGCGGAAGTTCGCTGATAGCGGTTTCAATTTTAATGGAAGGGCCGCATTTTTTTTCGAGGTTACGGCCAATAGATTTTAACCGCTCATCAATATTGTGCCTTTCTTCATTTATCTTATCGGCGCTCACTTGTACAAAGTCCGCCGATGGCAGCAATTGTTCATAAATTGACAAATAGTAATTATTCAAAAGAATAATACGTTCTACCGCCGTATCCCTGCTGAATTCAGCGGCATATTTAAGGACATTTGAAGATGTGCCTGAAAAATCAACCGGTATAAGTAATGTCTTCATTAAATGTTAAATTAAATTTATTGTTCGTTGAGGTTTTTATCCAGGGTTAAGCAGTCTATTTCCTGCCCAATCCCAATATTTTTATCATAAAAATGATTTTTATTGTGAACACAATTAATAATGTGATCAACCAGAATAAAAGGGTGAGAGTCATTTCTCTGTCGAGAAATGCAACTATTTTCATCCATAAGTTTTTAACGGGCCTTTGATCAATTTCCATAGCGTAAAGTGTTTAGCAATTAGTTATTTAATCGACAGTCAAGTATTCAACTTTTATTATAAAAAAATTATCCTTTCTTCAAATTATTGATCATCTCGCTGAGCAGCAACATCCCGTTTTGCAGGTTATGTACATCTACTCCTTCTGAGGCCATTTCGTAAACTTCAGCAACCCAGGGATTCAACTGTTCCCTGAGTTCATGGCCGTCTTTAGTTAAATAGATCATTTTATTGCGTCTGTCATTGGCATCTTCCACCCGTTTTACCAGCTTGCGTTTTACAAGGTTATCAAGCAAATAGGTCATGCCGGATTTATCTCTCAAAGTCAGGTTAGCAATTTCCTGCTGATTAATACCATCTTTCCTCCACAAGCATCCCATAACCTCCAGCATTTCAAAAGTGATATTGATGCCATGTTCCTTTATCTTTAGCTGTATTTGCTGTCGGGTATGGGTCCTTAGTTCATTCATGGAGCGGCCAAACTCGACCGCCAGTTCCGTTTTTGTACTATTTTTTATTTGTGTCGTCATTTGTAAACAAAACAATAAAGCAATTGCGTTTTCTTAATGCCCTTCGGCCGCGGCTTCATCAGCCAAACCGATCTTATTTTTTCCCGGCTTTAACAAATAGAAGTATGAGAGGCGCGCAAATTAGGTACCTGATACTTACCGATCAGAAAACATCCACATAAGAAAGAATTGTGGACTGTCGGCTAACCACACCCGCCAGCATTGCATATGCCGTTTGTATTGCGGTGAGGTTGGATTCATACCCATTTATCGCATTACTACAACAAAGTTATATACTTGATAGTTAAATACCAAACTAATTTGAAAAAAACAAGCCGCCTAAAATCGGGACGATCTTTTTAAGGCCTTTGCGGTTGTACCCAATTCGAGCAGTTTACCGGGCGCTACGCCAATCCTGATCTCCAATACAACCGCTAAACCGGGCGGCCTCATATCTATTTTGCTTTTGCGTTCTATTCAATCGCAGCTTCTTTCGGTCCCGATAGCTATCGGCATCCAGACTTTCCGACTTCCGGTCCCGATAGCTATCGGGATTCCGACTTCCGGACTTTCCTCATTTTGCTTTTGCGTTCAATTCTTCCTTTTCGAAGCCTGCTATCTTTTTATACCGGGTTGCTATCCCTTCCAGCTCATCTTTTGAAATTACGTCATACAGGTCGGTAAAACCGTTTGGCGCTCGTTCGGCCACAATCTCCATCACCTGCTCGGGACCCATTTGCCGGTTTTGCATAATGATGGCGGCTGTTTGGGGCAGGCGGATGTTTTCGTACTGTTGCAATGCCGCGGCTGGATCCGCGTGTTGCAGGGATTCGGTTAATATCTCGGCGTCGAGAATAGCCTGCGACGCGCCGTTCGAGCCAATGGGGTACATAGGGTGGGCGGCATCGCCCAGCAAGGTGATCCTGCCGAACGACCAACGGGGCAAAGGGTCGCGGTCCGACATCGGGAACTCATAAATGGCATCTGCGCCGCCAATAAGGCCGGGGGCGTCGAGCCAATCGAACTTCCACGATCCAAATATTGAAAGCAGTTTTGGTTTATCCGCCGTCCGGTTCCAGTCGCGCAATATGTTGCCATCGGGGCCTACCCGCAGGTCGGCTATCCAGTTGATGAGTTGGTCGCCGTTTTCGTCGATCTCATCCGATATGGGATACGCGATGAACTTTTGATCGACGCTGCCCGCCATAATCATGGTTGAGCCGGACAGAAAGGGTTTGCCCGTCGTCATGCCGCGATGAAGGATGATGCCCGAAAATTTGGGAATGCCCTCATCCGGGTAAAACTGCCGGCGCACCGCTGAATGAATACCATCCGCACCGATCAGCACCTCCCCTTCTGCCTCAACAAATTCGTCATCATTGCCTTTTAAACTGAAGGTGGCAATGACCTTACCACTCGTTTCTTCGCATTTCTTTAAGCGGTGACCGGTATGTATACGATCGGAACCAATCGCATTTTTAACCGCGTTCAACAGGATCATCATTAAAGCGCCGCGATGGACCGATAACTGCGGCCAGATATACCCGGCGAACTTCCCTCTCGGCTCGCGCCATATCAGCTGACCGAACTTATTGAAATAACAAAGCTCACTGGTTTGCACGCCAATTTTCAACAGTTCATCCAGCAGGCCCAGATCGGTTAAAACCCTGATAGCATGGGGCAAAATATTGATCCCAACGCCCAGGGCCTTTATTTCGGAGGACGACTCATACACCTCTACCTCAAAGCCGGCTTTGGCCAAACTTAGGGCAGTGGTTAAGCCGCCGATCCCGGCGCCGATGACCAATATCTTCATCTGCTTTTAAAAAATTTATAGCTGGTAAGCAAAAGTATCGAAATGGGATGAAAGGTGAAAGCGGCAGTAGCAGTAGCAGTGGCATAGGAAGGGTTCATAGTTGATGGGGTACCCCACTCATCCATGGGCTGTAGGTCGACAAGTTTGCGGGGTCCCCGGAGTCAGAAAATCATTTATTGAATGGTTCCACCGTTTTATAACAAATGATGGCATCATACGAATCTGCCCAAAAAAGTAAGCGTTTATTTAGCTCGGTGCGCTGTTCAGATGGTATGTTGTGAAGCTGAATTCTGACTGGCCTCAGGTCAAATATGGTCGCGTTGTACAACGCAAGTTTTGATAAATAGCCAAAGGCAATATCATCCTGCGTTTCGTCGGCGTCGAAAGTTTCATTGAGTAATTTGCACTGTCCGCCGGCGGCAAAAGCAGCGATATTGAAACATTTCAAACCATTTGCAAAAGCATACTCGTTGATGAAATTTCCTAATGTCGATATGCCACGGTCGTCGAATCCTTTATGGAGGTGGTTTCTGCCAAATCGCACAAACACACGGTTTCCCTGTTTTTTGGGTAAAACCTCGTATCTTTTAAGAAAATAGGTTTTCATTAGATTTTCCCTCGTTATCTGCGCATTAAGCTTTGCTTCCGGGAATGCCCGTAAACTATCAATAAGCAAGCTGCTTTTAATATTGCCGAACAAGGAAATGCCACTCAGTACCTCGTCGTGCCCTGGCCGGCTGTTTCTCATTAAGTTTAAAACTACGGATGCCTTTTGTCTCGAATAGCCGTTTTTAAGCATAGCCATCAGCCTGGTTAGCACGCTGTCGCCCGGATTTATTCTCGCAAGCGCCCGCATTTCGTCTGCTAAAGATATTTCCTCCATATCGCATCCCCAAATCGTAGGGTTATCCATGGTAGCTGTACGGTTATGAACAAACCTCGCTTCCCTGTTGGTCCACAATCCTTCAACTTTAAGCGAATCATTTTTAACGCCAAATTCAAGCTTTCGGGCCGCCCATGGGCTAATTTCCGCGGCAATATGGTGATAGCCGTTTTTTTGCAATTCAGGCCACAATTTATACATCAAATCGGGTATTTGTTTTTCACCATGCAGCTCACCAAGCAGCAAAAACGAAGCGCTATGTGCTTCCCTTACGATAAATTCCTTCCCCGCGCCTGATAAATCATATTGATTAGCCTTTAACACCTCGCTGATCTGTTGTTGACCGCTTGCCGAAAGCACGCAAAATATGGATAGACATAAAATGAATCCTTTTTGAAACATAGCGATTACTAATTTTTGTCTCTTTAAATAAGATGGTTAGGTAAGTAAAAAGGTTCCATCGTTAGACACTTTTTTTTGAGGTTCTCACAAAATGCCTTTAGGTGGTATCTTTAATTCAGCAGGCAATATCCGCCGGGGATTTTACTTAACGGGCCAAAAACACCTGCTCATCAACAGGAAATAGTAAATTTGTTATCCATGGGCCCTCTTCAATAAGTGCTTTCAAACCCGGGGTGTTTTTCGGCACGGCAAAAACCAATGCGGTTTCCATCGATTGATGCAATTCAAGCCGGTGTGCAATTCCTGGCTGAATGCCGTTTTGTTTTTCATAAGTACGCTGCTCATTTGCCGAATAGGGCCAGGCGGTCCCATTCGCACCCAATAGATGGACCCTTGGTTCCGATGGTGTTTGGGCAATGCCGCGGGCATTATTGAACATTTCAATATGAAGGATGATCAGTGTACTGTCGTCTGATACCTTTTGTTCTGTTTTGGCTACGGTTGCACACCAGTCATCAAAGCAAACCTCTGTACCCAAAGGAACCGGCGTCACCTCCTGGGTCAATTTAAACACCATCCAGCCTAAGCCATACACACCTACGACGACGCCCAGGACTATCAAGCCACGCCTGACCGGTTTGCGCCTGGTCAGTTTAACAATTATACGGATAATCAAAACAATCAATGTCAGAACCGTTAAAAGAAAGATAAGTGAAGTCATCGCTTTTAATTTTAATAACGCTCAAATAGACGGCGGAAATAACCGAATCCTGAAGGTTTCGCCCGTATAATGCAAACTCCTCAACTGGTTGCAATAATTCGGAGGTTTTTTAAAATAGTTTTCTTGCATCACTTTTCGGTCCCGATAGCTATCGGGATTCGGACTTTAGTGTCCCGATAGCTATCGGGATTCGGACTAACCTAATGTCTATTCTCTGTTCTCTAATCCCCTAATGCCCGCCCACTTTCATAAAAGCCTTATAATCCTCCAGCCGTTTCACCAGGTCCTTACCCTGGTCGATAATTTTGGCCGCTTCCGCCTTGCCGGCGAGTACAATTATATAAGCATACGGGCTATTCTTTTCACCGAAGATCGGCGCTTCGGGATTATTTACAACCGGCCCGTCTGCCTGGCCATTTGGTATATTGCCGATATCGGCATTGGTGATGTATGGGGCGTAAAACATATAATGCGGCATCTGCATGGTCATTACGTTGTGGTCGTTAGCCGAACCGGTGTAGACACGCATAATAGGCCCAAGCATATAGGAAATGCCTGTACGGCCCGGGGCCTTGTAAACGCCCTTCTTTATCCGGTCCATCACAATACTCTTGATTTGCGATGGTGTGAATTTTCCCGATGCCCGCATGGCTGCCACGTCCCTGTAAACCTTAAAGGTAGTTTTAACCCCTGCCGGATCAAAGCTGATCGCATAAAGAAGGTCGTTTCTGAACTCGCCCCACTCCCAGTCTGTCCGGCCAACAAAGCATACAAAACCATTGGTCCCCTTACGCGCTGCATAATAGCCCTTATTGGGGTCTAACAAATAAACGGTGGCGCCCGGGCGCAGCTGCGGTGGGAGCGAGCTCAGAGCGAAATCGGTTTCGAGTTGTACCGGCATTTTGTCCAGGTGCCAGTCCCCCGGATTTTGAGCAAAACTTTGAAAGGAAATAAATGATGTAACTGCGGCAAATAAAAGCCTCCGCAAGCTCTTTACGGGTAGGGATGTTCTCTTCATACTCAGGATTCGATTGGAATAGTTTATAGTACGCTCAATTTCGGAATGAAGGTAACATATATAGCCACACCCGGCAGGTGCCATAAATGACATTATAAGGGGTATTTTACGACAGCGTAAATTTGTACTTAGTTAGAAAAAGGCTGAAAAATCGTTATTTTTGATCAGCCGGAAAAACAAATAATTTTCCCGCAGGCAAAGTTTAAACAATGACAAATCTCAACCACATCATGCCGTTTTTTATCGTAGACCAAATACCGGCATCCGTTTCGTTTTATGTAGATAAACTCGGGTTTGAAGTGCACCATATAGGCCCGGATGGCGACCCTTTTTGGGCCATAGTCGGCCGCGATAACATTGCTATCATGCTGAAGGGGATCACTCCCGACGTGAAACCTGCTCCCAACCACACCCGTCATCCCTGGGCCGCCTGGGACGCATACATTTCTGTCGCCGACCCGGAAACGCTGTTCGAGGAATGGAAATCACGCGGCGTAACGTTCCGGCAGCCGCTGCAGGTTAACGGTGACAACCTATTTGGATTTGAACTTGCAGACGCCGACGGATACGTCTTGTTTTTTGGGCGACCGGAATGAGCCAAACGTGGCGCCTTGGCTGCCTTGCCTCCATGAACCATGAACCTCATTCCCACTGCAACTGCAACTGCTACTTTCCGTTTCACTCTTCACCTTTCGCCTTTCGCCTCCATCCTTCAACCGCAAATCGTATCTTTGCCCCAAAACCGCCTCAATGAAAGGAAAAACGCCCAAAGAATCGCATACTATTATGAACGAGTTGGTATTACCCAATGATACCAATACACTCAATAATTTAATGGGCGGGCGCTTACTGCACTGGATGGATATCGCTGCGGCTA